>CAVIVK010000077.1:0-18829 GCA_963645975.1 Bifidobacteriaceae bacterium
GGTCAGAATGGCGCCGGACGCACCGACGATGTTGCCGGTGCCGACCTGCGCGGCGATCGCGGTGGCGAGCGCCTGAAAGGAGCTCATGCCGCTCTCGTGCTTTTCGCCGCGGAGCGTGAGATTGCCGAACACGCGGCGCATCCCCTCGCCAAAGCAGCGCACCTGCACAAAGCGCGTGCGGATCGAGTACCAGAGTCCGACGGCGATGAGAAGAAAGACGAGAACATAGTTGGAAAGGTATGTGTTGAGATCGCATACCACGGGGTAGAGTGCGTTTTCGATGGCGGTGAACATGTGCGGGATCCTCCTCACGTAATAGAAAAAAGCTGCCGGTTTTTCGGCAGCTCCGGAGAGAATATGCAGTTTCGGAAATACCCCGTACATTTTCGCGGTCTATCACGATTCTGCCCTGTCCTTTTGCCTGAGAGTTTCGGCCCGGCATGCGAGCCTTGCACCTTCGGCACCCGATCAAACGGGATTCTCCAGAGTGTCCTCCACTTTCAGTTTTCGAAAATCCTGAAAGCTTCTATGGAATTCGATTGTTACCTTACCATAGTTTCGCCGTACTGTCAACAAAAAGTTTCTGTATGGCGGACATTTTTCTTTATATCGCGAACTCCCCGTCATAGACAGAAGTGGTTGATGCTGATATAATGCGTACACGCAGGGAAACGAGTGGAGGATCGGCAGGTGCATAATGGAAAAGGATAACAGAAAATACTACGCCGCCTATGAGGAACGCTACAAAACCGCCCATGCAAACGGTGTTAGCTGGTCAAGCGATGTAAGTACGCCGATTGTGATGGAAGTGATCGACCGATATAAAATCCGTCAAGGACATAAACTCCTTGAGATCGGATGCGGGGAAGGCAGAGACTCTAAAACGGTCTTGGAACATGGTTTTCCGTTAATGGCAACGGATATTTCCGAAGAAGCCATTGCCTATTGCCGGCAGCAGATGCCCCAGTACGAAAGCCATTTCAGCGTTTTGGATTGCTTATCCGCCCGACTGGAGGAAACGTTTGATTTCATCTTTGCCATAGCCGTCGTTCATATGCTGGTGCTTGACGAGGATAGAGACGGCTTTTATCAGTTTATCCGCAGCCACCTGACCGCAGAGGGAATCGCTCTGATCTGTACAATGGGGGATGGTGAATGGGAAATGCAGAGCGATATTTCCACGGCATTTACCTTACAGGAGAGAAACCATGACTCCGGCAAAATGATGGTCGCCGGAACATCGTGCCGGATGGTATCCTGGAATACCTTTGAAAAAGAGTTAACGCGAAACGGCCTGGCCCTCATAGAGAAAGGGATCACGAGCTCACTTCCCGACTTTAACTGCTTGATGTACGCGGTTGTAGGTTCCATCTCCGTGGATGAACCGATAAAAGAGGAAAAGGTATGACTTCGGTCATACCTTTTCCGCAAAAGCGCTATTTTACTGTTTTACGGCCTCTTCCCCACACGCTGCCATGGCGATCTGCTCCGGCGTGATGGGAAGCTCATAAAACCGCTTCCCGGTGGCGTTGTATACCGCGTCGGCGATCGCCGGGAGGGGCGTGTTGATGACGACCTCGCCGATGGACTTTGCGCCGTACGGCCCGGTCTCCTCGTAGCTTGACTCGAACGCGACGGAGATATGGCCGATGTCCTGCCGCGTCGGGATCTTGTACTGCATAAACGAGCTTTCCACCGGCATGCCGCGGCGGTCGTAGGTGACGTTTTCCGTGAGCGCCATGCCGATGCCCTGCAATATGCCGCCCTCGGCCTGTACGCGGGCGAGATTCGGGTTGATGGGCGTGCCGCAGTCCACGGCGGCGACGAAGTTCACGACCTGCGTCTCTCCGGTCTCGCGGTCGAGCTCGATCTCGGCCGCGCCCACCATAAACGGCGGGGGCGAGATCGGCGAGGTGTGCGTCACGGTCGCTTCGAGCGCCACCGTTCCGCCGCATTGCGAGGCGAGCGCAATCTCCTCAAGCGTGACGGATTTCTCTCCGTCCACAGTCTCGGCACAGCTGCCGGTGAGAATCACGTCGTCGACGTCGCAGCCAAGCTTTTGCGCGGCAAACGCCGCGATCTTCTCGCGCAGCGCGAGCGCGCATTCCTCCACGGCCTTGCCGGTAACGTACGTCGTGCTGGAGGCATAGGAGCCGGAGTCGTAGGGTGAGGAATCCGTGTCCGCGCCGAGAACGGAGATATTCTCCAGCGGACAGTCGAGCGCTTCGGCAGCGATCTGCGCAAGGATGGTGTCGCACCCGGTGCCCATATCCGCCGCGCCGATGGAGAGGGTGTACCCGCCGCCGTCGTTCAGTCGGAGCGCAGCACTGCCGACATCCACATTATTGATGCCGGAGCCCTGCATCGCCATGCCCATGCCGACGGCACGCACCTTTCCCCTGCCCATATCGCGGCAGGGGTATTTTTCGTCCCAGCCGATGCGCTGCCGCACGCTTTCGAGGCACGCCTCGAGTGCGCAGCTCGTGTTCTCCTGCCCGTAATAGGCAGGCATCACTTCACCCTCGCGGGGGATATTGCGTTTTCGTATCTCAAAGGGGTCAATGCCGAGGCGCGCGGCCAGTTCATTTACGGCGGACTCCACGGCGAAGAGCCCCTGCGTTGCGCCGTAGCCGCGGTATGCCCCGGAGGACATGTGGTTGGTGTATACCACGTCGTACACGAACCGGTACGCCTCGGCTTTGGCGTAAAGCGGGATGGATTTGTGGCCGGAGAGGCCGACAGTTGTGGGGCCGTGCTCACCGTAAGCGCCGGTGTTCGAGAGCGTATAGAGATCGATGCCGCGCACAATGCCGTTTTTGTCCGCGCCGAGCCGCACGTGCATCTCCATTTCGTGGCGCGGGCTGCCCGCGATCATGCACTCGCGGCGGTCGAAAATGATCCTGCTCGGCTTTTTCGTCATCCACGTGACGAACGCCGGATAAACGGCGCTCACCGCCGTCTGCTTCGCACCGAACCCGCCGCCGACGCGCGGCTTGGTCACGCGGATCTTCGAGCGCGGGATGTGCAGCGCGTTGGCCACGATGCGGCGCGTGTGGAATACGATCTGCGTAGAGCTCACGATGTGCAGCCGCCCATAGGTGTCGATCGTGCAGAATGTGCGAAATGTCTCCATCGGCGTCTGCTGGCAGGCCTTCGTGTGGTACACGCGGTCGATGACGATATCACAGTCACGGAGCACGGCGTCAACGTCGCCTTTGCCGTCGGCCTCGTGCGCGCAGAGATTGCGCCGGTTGTCCGCGCCGACGGGGCATTGCGCCTCCCAGTTTTCCTCCGGGTGGACGAGCACAGAGTTATCGAGTGCGGTGTGGAAGTCGAGCACCGGCTCGAGCACGTCGTACTCGACCTTTACGAGCTTCATCGCCTTATCGACGCATGCCTCATCCTGTCCGGCAAGAATGGCGACAACATCGCCCGCAAAGCGGACGTGGCGGTCGATCACGAGCCGGTCGAGCGGACTCGGCTCGGGCGCGGTCTGCCCGGCCTGCGTATAGCGCCGGGCATTTTGCGGCACGTCCTTCCACGTGAAGACAGCCTCCATGCCGGGCACGCGCATGGCGCGAGAGGTGTCGATCTCGCGAACGATGGCGTTTGCGTGCGGCGAGCGGAGGAGCTTTACTACGAGGCAGTTTTCGGGCGCGACGTCCTCGGTATAGACCGGCTGGCCGGTCACGAGCTGCATGGCGTCTATCTTGCGCACGCCATGATTTACGGTGTTCATTCGCTCGCCTCCTTCGCCTTTTTCCACGCGAGGAAGCTCTGTATGCCGCGCAGCTGGCCTTCATAGCCGGAGCAGCGGCAGAGATTGCCCGCCAGATACTCTTTGATCTCGTCCTCGTCCGGGTCGGGATTATCGCGCAGGAGCGCGAGCGCATTCATATTAAAGCCGCTGTTGCAAAAGCCGCATTGCTCCGCGCCCTGATCGGCAAGGAATGCGCCGAATTCTGCGGCTTCCTCCTGCAGCCCTTCGAGCGTCGTAACGCTCCGCCCCTGCACGCGCGCGGCAAGCGTCGCGCAGGAGAGGACGGGGGTGCCGTCCAGATACACGGTGCAGAGCCCGCAGTTGCCGGTGCCGCAGCCGCGCTTGACGCTTTTGCAGCCGAGATGCCGCACGAGATCGAGCAGCAGCGTGTCCGGTGAAATATCCGTGGACACGCTCTTCCCGTTGAGCGTGAAGGTAAGCTTCATTTCGCGCCTCCTTCCAGCGTTTCCACGGCGCGGCGGACGAGCACGCGGGCGAGATGCTTGCGGTATTCGGCGCTGCCGCGAAGGTTGGAGCCGGTCACAAGCTGCGCGCAGACGAGCTCCGGCAGTTCCTCCGGCGTTCCCTGCGGCGCGAGCACGACCGCCTTCCCGGGCCGCGCGCCGATGGCGAAGCGGTATTCCCCGCTCTCCAGGCGTGCTGCAGCGCAGGTGAGCGAGGGAAAATCCGTCCTCGTCGGGCGCACGGACTCGTAGAAAACGGCGGCGTTTTCCTTCGGGATATGCACGCGCACAAGGATATCCCGGTCAAACGGCATTTCGGCAAACCGAGCCAGCGGGACGATCCCGCCTTTATAGAGCTCAACCGAGGCGCCCAGCGCCAATAGCAGCGTGAGCACGTCCGAAAAGCCGAACCGGCCGTAGACGCTCCCGCCGAGCGTTGCGGTATTCCGAAACTGCACGCCGACGATGTGGCGCAGCGCTTCGCGCGCGGCGCCGTTTGTATAGGCGTTCAGCGCCTCGTTCGTTTCGAGCGCGCGCAGCGAGACCATGGCGCCGGCGGTGAATTCTTCCGGCGTCTCCTCGATCGTGTCAAGGCCGAGGCCGGAAAGGTCGATCGCCGTGCCGACGGCGGCGTGCTGCATTTTGAGCCAGAGCATCCCGCCGAGAACGCGGCTCGTGCGCTTCTGGTTGAGCGCCCACGCCTCCTCGAGCGTGGCGGGGCGGACGTATTCGCGAATGGTGATCATGGGTAAAGATTCTCCGTAAAGAATAATTGTCGAAAAACGGCGGAAAGCCGCCGAAGCGGCTTTCCATATTCGTATATATGATTTGCGGCAGGAGCACGAACCCCTCAGTCACGGCGCTTTGCGCCGCACCAGCTCCCCTATTAGGGGAGCCAAGCCGGTTTACCGCGATCTCACTTGCCTCCCTTAACAGGGGAGGTGGGTTTTGCCGCAGGCAAAAGCCGGAGGGGTTCCCGTACTGCGTTTTACTTCTTCAGAATGCCGAGCAGGCCGCGCTTGAGCATCTGGCCGCCGGCGGAGATGAGCTGCGTTTCGATCTTGGAGCGGATGCGCTCGGCTTTGCGTTTCTCCTCGGCTTCCTTCTTCTCCTTTTCGCGCTCAGCCTTGCGGCGCGCCTCATCCTCCAGCTTCTGGGCGCGGCGGCGCTCCTCATCTTCGAGCTTCTGCGCGCGGCGGCGCTCTTCATCCTCGAGCTTCTGGGCGCGCTTTTCGTCCGCCTCGGCCTGCTTTTGGCGCTGCTTTTCCTCTTCGGCGGCGCGTTTCTTCTCTTCCAGCCGCTCCTGCTCCTGCGCAAGCGCGTCCTCCGCGGCCTTCACCTCGTCGGCGAGCACTTCGTAGGCGGAGACGTTATCCACCGCTTCATCGTATTTGTCCATGCCGTCGCGGAGGATCGCCTTGGCGCGCATCATCGCTTCCGGCGCGCCCATCAGGCTCTGCGGGCAGATGATCTTCGTGCGCTGCACCATGGCGGGGATGCCGTCCTCGCCGAGGAACGACGTGAGCGCTTCGCCCACACCCAGCTCCATGATCGCCTCTTCGGCGTTGAACGCAGGATTTTCGCGGAAGGACTGCGCCGCCACACGCACCGCCTTGAGTTCGGTGGGCGTATAGGCACGCAGCGCGTGCTGCACACGGTTGGAAAGCTGCGCGAGCACGGTGTTCGGCACGTCCGCCGGGCTCTGCGTCACGAAGAACACGCCGATGCCGCGCGAGCGGATCAGCTTCACGGTCTGCTCAATCTTCTGCACGAGCACCGCCGGGGCGTCGCGGAAGAGCATGTGCGCCTCGTCAAAGAAGAACACGAGCTTCGGCTTTTCCTGATCGCCGACCTCCGGCATCGTCTCGAAGAGCTCCGAGAGCAGCCAGAGAAGGAAGCTCGCATAGAGCGTCGGGTTCTGCACAAGCTTGACGCAGTCGAGCACATTGATCATCCCGCGGCCGTCGGCATCGGTGCGGATCCAGTCGTTCACATCGAGCGCAGGCTCGCCGAAGAACAGCTCGCCGCCCTCCTTTTCCAGCGGCAGCAGCGCGCGGAGGATGGCCGCGACGGACTGCGTGGTGATGTTGCCATATTTCATGCGGTAATCTTCACGGTGGTCGTTCGCGTAGTTGAGCAGCGCGCGGAGATCCTTGAGATCGTCCAGCAGCAGCCCGCGGTCATCCGCGATGCGGAAAACGATCTGCAAAACACCCTCCTGCGCCTCGCTCAGGCCGAGAATGCGGGAGAGAAGCTCGGGTCCCATCTCGCTCACGGTGGCGCGCACGGCATGGCCGCCGGTCTGGTAGATGTCCCAGAACGTGGTGGGGTAGCTCTGGTAGGCAAATTTGCCGGTGAGGCCGAAGCGCTCAATGCGTTTCTGCATGTCCTCGCTGTCCACGCCGGGAGCACAGATACCGGCGACGTCCCCCTTTACGTCGCACAGGAACACGGGCACGCCCGCGTCGGATAGAGACTCCGCCAGCACCTTCATCGTGATGGTTTTGCCCGTGCCGGTCGCACCGGCGATCAGGCCGTGCCGGTTGCACATGGAAAGGGGAAGCTCCACCCGATCCTCACCGGAGAGACCGAGATAGATTTTGCTGTTATCGTACATATTCGCGCCAACCTCCGTATATGTAATTTTTGTTGTTTGCTGACTTTCATTATAACCGCCGATTCGCCGCAGCGCAACAGAAAAAGCTCCCATCCCGGAGGATGAGAGCTTTTTTGTCGATAAAAAACCGAAATCAGTCGGTCACGTAAGGCAGGATAGCGACCTGACGGGCACGCTTGATCGCCTCGGTGAGCAGACGCTGATGGTAGGCGCAGGCGCCGGTGGTGCGGCGGGGCAGGATCTTGCTGCGCTCGGACAGGTACTTGCGCAGCTTGACGGTGTCCTTGTAGTCGATATACTCGGCCTTATCCACACAGAACTGGCAGACCTTTCTGCGCTTGCGGTTCTTCTGCGGGGCAGCGGACTTATCAAAAGCCATGGTTCAAAAACTCCTTTCGTGAGTGTCAAAACGGCAGCTGGCCGTCGTCATCGTCGATCGTCTGGAACGATCCGGCCTGCGCTTTCGCGCTGTTAAAGCCCTCGTTGGAGGGGGTGCGGGGTGCGTACTCCTGACGGGGCGCATACTCCTGCCGCGGGGCACCGTCTTCCCGGCGCTTGCTTTCGCCGAAATAGACGTTGTCCGCCACGACCTCCGCCGCGGTACGGCGGTTGCCGTCGCGGTCGGTGTAGTCACGGATCTGCAGCCGACCGGAAACCACGATCATGCTGCCCTTCGTGAAATACTTGGAGACGAATTCCCCGGTCTGACGCCAGGCGGACACGTTGATGAAATCGGTCTGCTTTTCACCGTTTTCACCGCGGCCGAAATCCCGGTCAACAGCAATGGAGAAGGACGCGACGGGGACGTTGGAGCCGGTATAGCGCAGCTCCGGATCCCGCGTCAGGCGACCCATAAGAACGATATGATTCAGCATATCATTCCCTCCGCTTATTCGTAGCGCAGAGTGACAAGAGAGCGGATCACGCCGTCGGTGATGCCGAGGATACGATCCAGCTCGGCGGGAAGCTCGGGCCCGGAGGTGAACTTCACCAGCACATAGTAGCCCTCGGTGAGGTAGTTGATCTCGTAGGCGAGCTTGCGCTTGCCCCACTCTTCCATCTCATCGACGGTGCCGTTCTGCTCGATCAGAGTCTTGAACTTTTCCACGATGGCCTGGGTCTCTTCCTCGGTGAGGTTGGGGTTGAGAACGTACAGGACCTCGTATTTTTCGGTGGTCTTAGCCATTAGTTGTCCTCCTTCTGGACTGTGGCCCCCTGCTCAGACAGGGAGCAAGGTGGATGGGATAAAAAAACTTACTTGAGTTCGACCTTCGCGCCAACGGCCTCGAGCTTGGACTTGATCTCCTCGCCCTCTTCCTTGGAGACGGCTTCCTTCAGCTTGGCGGGGACGGCTTCGACGAGAGCCTTCGCCTCGGCAAGGCCCAGACCCAGCAGGCCGCGGACTTCCTTGATGACCTTGATCTTCTCAGCGCCGAACTCGGTCATGACAACGTCAAACTCGGTCTTCTCTTCGACCGGGGCAGCAGCGGCGGCAGCGGCGGGAGCAGCAGCGGCAGCGGCGGAAACGCCGAAGGTCTCCTCAAGGGCGTGGACGAGCTCAGCCAGCTCCAGCACGGAGAGAGCCTTGACTTCTTCGATCATAGCGGTAACTTTTTCGCTAGCCATTTGTAATTTTCCTCCTAAAATTGAATTGTGTCTGCCAAATTATTCGGCAGCGGCTTCGGCGGTCTCGAGAGAGCCGCCCTTCTGCTCCAGGATCTGACCAAGAACGACGGCCAGGCTGGTGATGGGTGCGAGCATGGTGCCGAGGACCTTGGAGTACAGGGCATCCTTGCCGGGAAGCTGAGCGATCTCGTCGATGTCGGCCATGGGAAGAACCTTTCCTTCCATGAAGCCGCCCTTGACCTCGAACTTGCCGTTCATCTTCTTGGCGAACTCGCTGACGATGCGGATGGGCGCGATGGGGTCGCCCTCGGTGGTGGCCAGAGAGGTGGTGCCGTTGAGCACGGAGTCAAACTCGTTGAGATTGCACTTGTCAACCGCAAAGCGGAGCAGAGTGTTCTTCACAACGGTGTACTCAATGCCGGCAGCACGCAGCTCACGACGCAGAGCGGTATCCTCCAGAACGGTGATGCCCTTGTAGTCCACAAGGACGCCCGCCGTGGCGTTACCGATACGCTTGGTGAGTTCCTCGACGATGGCCTGTTTCTCGCTGAGTACTTTCGCGTTAGGCAATGATTTCACCTCCGGGGTAAATTTCTGCGCCCGAAAGAAAAACTCCCTCTGCCGAAAGACAGGGGGAGACACAATACAAGTATCGTGCTTTCCTCGGCAGGATTTACGGCAAATGCCACCTGCTGTCTTTGGAGCGCCATGACATAATACCATAAATCCCAGAAAAGTCAATACTTTTTTCGTATTTTTGTGGAGAAAACCTCTCCGTCAAAACCTGCGGTTTTGCCACCTCCCCTAAAAGGGGAGGCAAGATCGTTTGCCGCAAACTAACTTGGCTCCCCTAACAGGGGAGCTGGCAGCCGCCAGGCTGACTGAGGGGTTTACGACACCCCATTCGTCAGCGCCGCAGCAGCGCCTCCAGCGCCGAGAGATCTGAAAAGTCCGGCAGATACACCGCCGCTCCGGCGCGAATCGCTTCCGTATACTCCTTCATGCTCTCGTCGTATACGCCGACGCCGGCGACGCCGAGCGATTCCGCCGCGGCAAGATTGCGCGGCGCGTCCTCCACGAGGAGCATTTTCTCGTACGGCACTCCCAGCATGTCCCGGAAAAAGGCGTAGGGCGTTTCGGTACGCTTGGAGCCGGTCTCCTCCTCGGCGTAAACGCCGTCCACGAGCGGCGCGACGCCGAGGCGTTCAATGGCCGCATCGAGCAGCGCATGGCGCGTCGCCGAGAGAATGTATACCCGAAGTCCCGCCGCACGCAGCGAGTGCAAAAGCTTTTTTGCCCCCGGCTTGAGCGGGATGTCGTGCGCATAGTGCGCCGCCATCTCCGCGCTCCAGCGCACGGCGAGCGGCGCTTCTGCTTCGAGCTGCGGGTATTTTCCCCCCATGTCTCTCGCGATCTCCCAGATCGGCACGGAGCGGATGTATTCCGTAAAGCCCTCCGGCTGCGGCAGACCGGCAGCGCGGAGCGTATCCACCGGCAGACGCAGCCAGTACGGCATCGAATCGGCCAGCGTGCCGTCGAAATCCACGAGCGCCAGAGAGTAGGACATGAGCGTTACCTCCGAATTTGTCAAAATAATTTGCCGTTCGGAACTATTATATGTTCCGCGGCGGCAGGATGCAATTGCTTTTTTCCTGCGGATGCGGTAATATAAACGTTGTATGTCGATTTCCGTCGGAAAGGAGGCAGGAGGACGATGAAAAACAACCGGACCCAGCGGCGCGCCCGCGTCTGGGCGATCGCGATCCCGGCGGGGATCCTCCTGTTGCTGCTGCTCGCAGCGTTCATCGTCGGCAACGGCGGCGCCTCCGCCTTCCGGGACGATGTGGACGCCATCCTCGCCGCGCCGCGAAGCGAAGAACTCGGCGAGCTATCCTTCGCCGACGACGGCAGCGCCGTTGTCCGCCTTTATAAAAATGATCTCTACATTCTCGCCGACGAGAGCGGCGTTCTCCCCGGTCTCCGGCGGCAGATGCGCGAGCGGTTCGGCAACCTTGACTTCGGCATCCGCCTGACCGACGGGAAGATGCGTGTCTGTATCTCGCAGCGTGTTCTCGGCCTTGTGCCGGTATCGATGCAGATCGTGGCCTCCGTTTCGTGGGACGGCACCGGCGTGGTGATCCATGCCGAGAGCGTTCTGCTCGGCAGCCGGACGGCGCTGCCGGAGTCCATGTGGCCGGACGGCGTGCGTGAGGATTTCCGCGTGGATCTCGCCGAGACCGGGCGAACGCAGGAAATTGCAGACGTATATCTCGACGGCAGCGCCGCCGTGGTGGAGACCGTGCCGCTCCGCCTTCCGGCGAGCGACAGCCTGCACCCCGACACGCAGCTTTTGGAGGAGATCCGCTTCTTCGGCGCGGATGACAAAACGCTGAGCGCCGCGGCGCTTCTCGACCGACTTGCCGCCGGGGACATCCCCTCGGAGGATGAGCTGCCCGCCGGGAGCCGCGCCGAGCTGCTCGCGTGGCTGCTTGCGCTGCAAACTGACAACGGCGACGACGCCATGTTCTCCACCTTCTTCACGCGCCGCAGCGAGCACATCCGCGAAGACATTGAAGAATATCTGGCGGCGGAAGAGGATAAATACGAAAAGCTCCTGACGTCCGTGCGCGAGCTCTATAAGAGCCGGACGCTGCGCATCGAGGAGAGCGGGTTTTATGTGATCTCCACAAATCAGCCGTACGATCCTTTTGCCGCGTCTGAGCTTTCCGCCACGGTGACGGATTCGCGCGTTGTACTGCTCACAAGCGGCAGCGGCGCGCCGGAAGTAAGTCAGGCAGACATGCCGGTGCTCAAAAGTGTCGAGCGGCGCGGTCGCAAGGCGCTGGACGGGCTCGATCCCGAACATGCCTACGACATCGGCGTCGTACTCACGACGGACGGCGGTGTTCCGGCGCTGCTGTACCGGCGCTCCAACGGCGAGATCGTCGTGCGCGAGCTTTCCTCGGAGCTGTATGTGGAAATTCTCGTTTCCGGCGGGCGGCCGCTCATCAACGTGGATACCCTCCCGGATGCAGCAGAGGAGCTTGTATGCTCCGACTGCCGGGTTCTTCCCCTGCAATGATTCTTCCCCGCGTTTTGCCAGAAAGCACAACCCCCTATGCAGAAAAACTGCATAGGGGGTTTTTGTTCGCAAAGATTTTCCGCCGGATGTTTATGTCACGATGAAGCCGAGCGCTACAAAGATCGCCACGGTAATTCCCCAGGCAACGAAGCACAGGGGCAGCTGCGCCATGGTATGCTCGCTGGGTTTCACGCCGGCGCCAGCGGCGGCCAGGTTGTTCGTATCGCCGAACAGGCAGGCGCTGCTGCCGAAAACCGCGCCGGAGACGATCGCGCCAAGTGTCAGGAACACGTTGGCGCCGCCGGAGACAGCCAGCGCGGAAGCAATGGGCGTAATGAGCGCGGAGGTGCCCCAATAGGAACCGCTGCTGAAGCAGATGATACTGCTGATGATGAAAATGACCACCGGCAGCATCTGCGCGCTCATGAACGGCTTCGCCTGCTCTACTACGTACTCCGTAAAGCCGAGCTGCGCATTGATCTGCACGAGAGTAAAGGTGAAAAACAGCATGATGACGGTAGGCAGGATCGTGGCGGCGCCGTCCAGGAATGTTGTGCGAAGCTGCTCCCAGGTGCCAACCTTGCCGATGAGATACATGACAAAGGCAACCACAATGCCCACATACAAGCCGGAGATCACGTCTCCGCCGCTCAGGATCGCCACCGCGATGGTAACGGCCATCGGTACGACAAAGTAGCTGGCCTTGGGCTTGAAGCTCAGAGCGTCCGCGTCGACATTATCCTCTGTTTCCACGCCGCTGTCCGTCCGCATGGCTTTCACGGCAGGCAGCACCTTGATGGCCACCAGCAGCGTCATGAGGATGGCAACGAAAGAGTAGATAAAGTAAGGCAGAGACTTTATGTAGAGCGAGTAGCTGTCCAGTCCCAGAACGGCCAGATACTCATTATCAAAGATCCCCATGAAGAAGCTGGACCACACCGTGGTCGGAACGAGGACAGCCATGGCCGCGGCGGTGCTGTTTGCGATATACGTCAGCACTTTGCGGGGCATATGGAACCGATCTGCGATCTTTTTCATGGTAGCGCTGGCCACCATGGCGTGCATATAGTCATCCACGAACAGCGCCCAGCACAAAAGCCAGGTTACGAAACCGGCAGAGCGCTCTCCCTTAATGAGCTTTGCCGAATGCTCGGCAAATTTCTCCGCGCCATAAGAGCTGTTCATCAATCCGATCAGGCCGGAAAAGCCAAAGGACGCGATAACCACCATGGTAAAACCGGGGTCGACCATCGCCTCATAGCCGTAATTAATAAAGGTCGGCAAAAAGTTGACGCCGCCGAGCAGAATGCTGCCCAGCACGCAGCCCAAGACCAGAGGTTCGATCTCGCGTTTGCTCAAAATGGCCACGACAAGCACCAACAACGTCGGGATCACCACAATAAAGCCAAGTTCCATAGAATTCTCTCCTTTTCTATACGTAAGTTTTACTCACAGCACAAAACCGAAAATGATATAGAGAATCGCCGCGATCGCGCAGGAGATCAGGCCGTACGGGAGCTGTGTCAGGGCGTGTTGGATGGGCGTGATCTCGCAGGAGGTTGCCGTCAGCACCGTGGCATCTCCGAAAAAGCAGCAATGGCTTCCAAAAACCGCGCCGGAAATGGTTGCTCCCAAAACCAGATAAATGTTGCAGCCGCTGTTTAATGCCATCGGAACGATGATCGGCATGACGATGGCTGCCGTTCCGAAGAAGGAGCCCGTCGCGAATGACAATATACAAACGATGCAGAAGGTGATCACCGGAAGCATCTGCCGGGATACCATCGGCATGGCAATCCCCAGAATGTACTCCGTAGTTCCAAGCCGCACATTTCCTTCCACCAGAAGCAGCGCGAAAAAGATGATCCCGGTGACGGGAATCATATTGATAATTCCTTGCCGGACACACGATTGAAGCTCTTCTTTGGAAAGAAGTCCCTGTGCCAGGAAAAGAACCACCGTGACGATCAGCGCCAGGATCGTTCCCTGCACCACATCCGCGTTCAGCGCGAACGTACCGGCAACCAAAACCAGGATCGGCACCAGGAAGTGATAGGGGCGGGCTTTCCCGCAATCCGCCGCCGCGGAATCGTTCTCCCCGGCAGGCGCGGCTTTCATCGCCTCATACGCCCGCTTCATTGGCCCCAGCGGAGGAATGACACCGAAAACGGCAAGCGGAACCAGGAGAATGGCAACGATGGCATAGAAAATGAAGGGAACGGTCCGCCAGTACATGCTGAATGCAGACAACCCTGTCGTTTCCGGGAGCCCCAGCTCCGTAAACATGGACATAAAAAACACGGCCCAGGCCGAAAACGGAAGCATAACCGCCATAGGCCCGGCGGTCACGTCCGTAACATAGGCCAGCATTTCCCGGGGGACTCCGTATTTATCCGTCGTCTTTCGCATCGTGGTTCCCACCACAATGGCGTTGAGAAAATCGTCGATAAACAGGATGACGCCAACGATCCATGCGGCAAGAAGGCTTGCCCTCGCCGACTTCACGTGCCGGCCGATGGCATCGGAAAACGCGCTGGCCGCGTGGGACTTTTCCAAGAGCTGGATGAAAATGCCAAAAAGCAGCGTGACCGCCACGATCATGCCCAGCGTGGGTCCCTGAAAGACCGCGTAAGCTCCGTTGACCATCCCGCCGATAAACCCAATGCCGTCCAGCAGGAGAAAGCCTACCACAACACCGGCAACCAGCGGCTCGATGACCTTCTTGGTAGCGATGGCCATGACCAGGACCAGCACCGTTGGGATAAGCGACAGGGTTCCGTAGTGGGACATCATTTTCTCCCCCTTTCTCGGTTAGATCATTACTTGCATTGCTGCTGCGTGATGCAATGGATATTGCCGCCGCCATAGGCAACTTCCTCGGTGCGCACGCCGACGGCTTTTCGCTCCGGGAACCACTCCTGAATCGTCCGCAGCGCCAGCGCATCGTTTTCATCGCCGTACTGGGGAACAATGACGCCGCCGTTGACGATGAGGAAATTCATATAGGATGCGATAGATATTTCGCCTTCTTCGCGGGGCAGGGTGCCTTCCACATAATCGATGTCGAAGTCCGCCTGGATCGTAACATAGTTTTTCGGCAGGCACAGCTTGTGAACCTTCAGTTTGCGTCCCTTGGCATCCGTAGCGGCGCACAGCGTTTCATAGGCAGAGTGCGCAGCCGAATAGAATTGGTTTTCCGGATCATCGGTCCAGATGCAGCCGACCTCGCCGGGGCGGATGAAGCAGGCAACGTCGTCGATATGGCCGTTGGTCTCCTCGGGGTCGATGCCGTCTTTGAGCCAGATGATCTTCTCCAGATTCAGATACTCCTTGAGCTGCTCCTCGATCTCGCTTTTGGTCATGTGCGGGTTGCGGCCTTCCGAGAGCAGGCACATTTCCGTGGTGATCAGCGTACCCTCGCCGTCCACATGGAAGGAACCGCCTTCCAACACGAAGCCGGGGGTGCGGTAGGAATCGACGTTTTCGATTTCGCAGACCTTCTGTGCTACCATATCGTCCATATCCCAGGGGAAATAAAGGCCGTCTACCAGACCGCCCCAAGCGTTGAAATCCCAGTCCACGGCGCGTACATCGCCTTTATCGTTTACCAGGAAGGTCGGGCCGCAGTCTCGGATCCAGGCGTCGTTGCTGGCCATCTCTACCACCCGGATATTGCGGGGCAGCTTGTTCCGGGCATTGGCGTACTGCTCTTTTGACACGCAGACGGTGACCGGCTCAAACTGCGAGATGGCGGCCGCCACATTTACAAAGGTTTTCTGCGCGGGTTTGGCGCCGTTGCGCCAGTTGTCCTGCCGCTCGGGCCACAGCATCCAAATCTGCTTCTGCGGCTCAAACTCCCCGGGCATACGGAACCCGTCCTTGCGGGGAGTGCTGTCAATTCGCTTTGCCATCCTTATAAATACCTCCAACAAAATGGTGCAAACAGGCCGGGCAACAAGTCTGCTTGCAATTTCTTCGTCCGCAGCGGCCAAGGATTCCTTTGGGAATTCGGTCAAAATTATAAGATACACAAAGTTTCCTGTAAATAGCGGAAGGACTTTGTGTATCTTAACGTAACAAAATGTGAACTTGTAACAAACGCGTGAACAGCGTTACTTCCCGGAGGAGAGGATATGATATGCCAGCGTCTCCACCACGGCGATCATGGAAATGCGGGATGTCATATTGTAGCCATGATAGACTACCTTGTCCGCAAATACGTAAAAATCCAGATCGCTGAGATTTTGGAGTGAGTTGTTCCCTGACCAGGTAACGGAGGCAATCAGCGGCCGGCATTTCAGCTTGGCCTTTTCCACAATCCGGATCGCCCCCTCCGTTTCGCCCGTCAGAGAAAACAGGAAGAGGATATCGCCATCTTTAATATGGGTGAGCATGGAGTGCACTTCATAGTCATCCGTGGGGAAATAGGTAACATAGCCCAGCATCGTGAACAGCCGATAGGCATAATGCGCGGCTTCCCGATCCAGCTCGTCTCCATAAAAATAGATGTTCACGCCGGAATCGAGCGCCGTCTTGAACTTTTCGATGCTGTTGGCCGACAAAACCCGAACGCTTTCTATAATGTTTTTCAAATATTCCTCGCTGTATTCTTTTTTCCAGAGCACATCGGGAACTTCCGTCTTATCGATGCTGTGAACGGTGAGATATACGGAGTTTTGAAATTCCCGGTATCCCTCAAAGCCCAGCTTTTTTACAAAACGGATGATCGTGGTCGTGGAGACATAGTTGTCCTGCGCCATCTTACGGATGCTGCAATCCGGCATTTGCCGGATATTGTGTACAACGTAATCGAACAGCCTTCTTTCGTTGGCGTTCAGCTCCGGAAGGTGAAGATTCGTCTGTTCAAAAAAGTCCATAATCACACCGCCAAAATACATTGTTACTCCAATTGTAACGCATTTCTTCTTGCTTTTCAAGTGTTACAGAAGCGCCCCGGGACCTTTACAAGCGCGTCCGGTGCTTGTTAGACTTTGTGCAGCGCCAAGGGTGTGTCCAACCGGAGGGCAACCGGTTCGGCACGAAAATTTGATGAATCATTATCAAACGGAGGTAACGAAATGTACGCGCACACCAGAACCAAGGGCGAAGTGAAACACTTTATCGATACCATTGATTTCTCCAAGCAGGAAATGCTGGACATCTTTGAAACCATCCGCATGCTCAAGGAAATGGACATGCAGGGCGCTGTTCCGAAGATTCTGAAGGGCGCTTCCCTTGCCATGATCTTCGAAGAGCCTTCCACCCGCACCCGTGTCTCCTTTGAGACCGCGATGACCGACCTGGGCGGCCACGCTCTGTATCTGAAGCCCGGTGAAATCCACTTCGGCTCCCACGAGGCCATCAAGGATACCGCCCGCGTCATTTCTTCCATGTGCAACGGCATCATGCTGCGTACAAAGGAGCATGAGACCATTTTGAATCTGGCCGAATACTCCACCGTGCCCGTATTCAACGCCATGACCTATTATAACCACCCCACCCAGGGCATTTGCGACTTTTTCACCATGAGCGAGCATTTGCCCGCCGGCAAGAAGCTGGACGATATCCATGTCGTATTCGTCGGTGACTCCCGCGAGGATACCGGCATTATGAGCAAGGAAACCGGCCACATGTGCGCCACGCTGGGTCTGCGTTATACCGTCTGCTCCCCCAAAAAGTACTCCATGAGCGAGCAGGAGCAGGCCAAGATCCGCGCCAAGATGGCCGAAACCGGCGGCACGCTGACCGTCACCGACGACGTGGACGCCGCGATCGCCGATGCCGACTTCATCGTTCCCGACGTTTGGACGTATTACGGCTACGAGGAAGAGGAAGCAGACCGCATGGCCTCCTTCATGCCCAAATATCAGCTGAACATGAGCATGCTGAACCACGCTCCCGAGCATTGCAAGGCCCTGCATTGCCTGCCCGCCAACCGTGAAGTGGAGATCACCAGCGAAGTTCTGGATCATCCCACCCGCTCTCTGGTCTTCCAGGAGGCTGAAAACCGTCTGCACACACAGCGCGGCCTGCTGGCCTGGTATCTGTATCCGCGTATGCGCGAAGCGGACGAGACTCTGATCCGCTACAACGAAGGCAAGCTCAGAAGCTTCCTGGACACCCGGCTGAAGTAATCATGGAAAGCAAAAAGATCGTAATCGCTTTGGGCGGCAACGCACTGCAGTCTAAGGGCAGCGCCCCCACCGCCGAAGCGCAGCTGCAAGTGGTAAAGCAGGCCTGCGAGTATATCGCCGAGATCAGCGAACACGGCTACGAAATCGCCATCGTTCACGGGAACGGCCCCCAGGTGGGACGGATCGTCCTGGCCAGCGAAACCGCCAAAGACGTGGTTCCCCCGATACCTTTCGACGTGTGCGGCGCCATGAGTCAGGGCTATATCGGCTATCACATCCAGCAGGCGCTGAAGTATGCCATAAATAAGCGGAATCTCAATTTTCCCGTGGTCACGCTGGCTACGCAGATGGTGGTGGACCGCAATGACAAAGCGTTCCAAAATCCCACGAAGCCCATCGGCGGCTTCTGCACGGAGGAAGAGGCTCACCGACTGGAAGCCGAAAAAGGCTACACGATGAAGGAAGACGCCGGCCGCGGCTGGCGCCGGGTCGTCGCCTCTCCCCTGCCGCAGAGGATCGTGGAGATCGACGCGGTGAAGCTGTTGTGGGAGCATGCCATCGTAATCACCTGCGGCGGCGGTGGGATTCCCGTGGCAGAAAATGCCGACGGAACGCTGGAGGGCGTGGCCGCCGTCATCGACAAGGATTTCGCCGCGGAATTGCTGGCGGAACAGGTGGGCGCCGATACGCTGATGATCCTCACCGAGGTGGAAAAGGTCGCCATCCATTACGGCAAGCCGAATCAGGAGGATCTGAGCCACCTGAGCCTGGCGGAAGCCGCCCGCTATGCGGAAGAGGGGCATTTTGCTCCCGGCAGCATGCTGCCCAAGGTACAGGCCGCCATGAAATTCGTTCGCGCCAACCCCGGAAAAAAGGCGATTATTACCAGCCTCTATAAGGCGGTCGACGCTCTGGAGGGAAAAACCGGCACCGTTGTGACCTTTGCATAAGGAGCCGTTCGCCTCTCCGCACGCCGAAAAAATTGACCATAAAAAGAGCCGGCAGGGCAACTGAACTGCACCCCATTTATTAGACAAGTATGATAAAATACTTGCACTAAGGAATGGGGTGCATTTCTATGCCAAAAGGCGTACCGAACAAACGATACACACCGGAATTTAAAAAGCTGGTCGTAGAAACGATGCA
>CAVIVK010000078.1:0-3833 GCA_963645975.1 Bifidobacteriaceae bacterium
TATGAGGGCATTTCCGCCCGGCAGAACCGCGTGTGCCCTTGTCAATCGACGCTATCCTTTTTAGAACGGAGAACGATCTGTGAGTAAGAAATTCGTTGGTTTTTGGAATGTATCGGTCATTCTGACATACATAGAGCTGTGCATCGCGGTGGGGAGTATCTGCGCTGCGGCGGACGGAAAAATCTGGCCGGCGGTGATCGGGCTTGCGCTCTGCGGCCTCTGCGACATGTTCGACGGCAAGATCGCCCGCGCCACGAAGCGCACGAAGGACGCCGAGGTGTTCGGCATCCAGATCGATTCGCTGTGCGATCTCGTGTCGTTCGGCGTGCTGCCGAGCGCCATCGGCCACGCCATGGGGATTACGGGCATTGCCATGGCTGTGCTGATGTTCTATACGCTCTGCGCCGTCATCCGGCTGGGGTATTTCAACGTCACCGAGCAGAAGCGCCAGGAGACCACAAGTGAAAACCGCACCTCGTTTGAGGGGCTGCCGGTCACGTGGTCGGCGGTTATCGTGCCGCTCGTATCGCTTGTCCGTCTCGCGAACGAGAGCATTATGCCGTGGGTGATGGGCGCTGTGCTCTTCGTTGTGGGCTTTTGCTTTATCGCGCGCATCCGCGTGAAAAAGCCGCAGATCTGATATGAAACGCAAACGCACTCTGACGATTTTGATCGTTCTCGCGCTCGTGTTCATCTGGGGCAACTCCCTCGTCTCCGGCGAGCTTTCCGGGAAAATCAGCGACGGCATCATGGCCGCCATGAACTCTGCCGTGGAAAAGCTCGGCTTCGGGTCGGACGCTTTCACGTACATGATGGACGAGGACGGCGACGGCGTCGCCGAGCAGCCGACGAGCCATATCATCCGCAAGGCGGCGCACGTGACCGAGTACGCGGTGTTCGCCGCGCTCGTGTTTCTCCGGCTGGAGAGCGCCGGCAAGAAGCGCTTCTTCACCGCCTGGGGACTTGGCGCTCTGACCGGCGCGATCGACGAAACGCTCCAGATATTCTCCCACCGCGGCAGCCAGGTACAGGACGTCCTCATCGACAGCGCCGGCGCGCTGCTGGGGCTCGAGATAGTATCCCTGATCCTTTATTTCATAAGCAGAAAAGAGAAGTCAAACTGACTTCTCTTTTTTTATGCGCCGGTGCAGGTAGTCGAGCGCGTCGGAAAGCCCGCCGAGCTCGTCGATGAGTCCGCACGCGACGGCTTCCTCGCCGTCAAGCACGCTGCCGATGTCCTGCGTCAGCTCGCCGGTGCGTGTCATGTACTCGGTGAACTTCTCCGGCGTGATGCGCGAATGATCGGTGATGAACCGGACGATCCTATCGCTGATGCGCGAGATATAGTCATAAGTCTGCGGCACGCCGATCACGACACCCGTGAGCCGTACCGGATGGATCGTCACGGCGGCACTCGGCACAATGAACGACCGGTCTGCGGCTACCGCGAGCGGCACGCCGATGGAATGCCCGCCGCCGAGAACGACGCTCGCTGTCGGCTTGCTCATCCCGGCGATCATTTCGGCGAGACCGAGCCCCGCTTCAATGTCGCCTCCGACGGTGTTGAGCAATATGAGCAGAGCACGGATGTCCTCCGCTTCCTCCACCGCGGCGAGCAGCGGCATAATATGCTCATACTTTGTCGTTTTTGTGTCCGGCGGCAGCATCACGTGGCCTTCGATTTGTCCGATGATTGTGATGCAATGTATCTCTCCGGCCCGCGCGCTGCCAAGCTCGCGCAGCGCGGCCTGCTCTCTCTCCTCCATGCGGCATCCCTCCCTGACGACAGTATGCCGCGCGAGAAGAGCCTTTATGCGCAATTTGACAGGAAGAATTTGACAAATATAATATTTTTTTCTATAATTAACCAGTTTTAATTTCTGGCAAAGGTGTTTTCTGTATGGTCTTTTCCAGCCTGATATTCCTGTATGCCTTCCTGCCGCTGAGTTTGGCGGCATATGCGCTCTGCCGCAGCCTGCGCGCAAAGAACATCTGCCTGCTCGTTTTTTCGCTGATTTTTTATGCATGGGGTGAGCCGGTCTATGTGCTGCTTCTGATTGCGATGGCGCTCTTCGACTGGTATTTTGCCCTGTGTGTGCAGCGCTCGCGGGAGGAAGGAAAAAATGCCCGTATCTGGGTTGCGCTTGCATGCGTGGTGAATCTTGGCCTGATCGGCTTTTTCAAGTACGCTGGTATGGTCTGCTCCATTTTCGGAGAGGTGCCGGTATTTGTACAGCGCATCGCGCTGCCGCTCGGCATTTCGTTTTATACGTTCCAGCTTTTGAGCTACGTGGTGGACGTTTACCGCGGCGACGCCGAGGCGCAGGAGAAATACTGGCATGTGCTGCTCTATGCCGCGCTTTTCCACCAATGCATCGCCGGGCCGATCGTCCGATATAAAACCATCGCACGCGAGCTCTTCGACGGACGCGACGAATTTGCTGACCGCGCGCGCGGCTGTACGCGCTTCGCCGTGGGACTGGCAAAGAAAACAGTTCTCGCAAACGCCTGCGGTGCTCTTGCTGATTCCCTGCTGCTCACGGACGCCGCCATCGGCTCGGCATCACAGTTTGCGGACAATCTCGCTGCGCTCTCCGCTACCCCGGCGCTCGCGCTTTGGGTCGGTATGATCGCCTATGCGTTCCAGATTTATTTTGATTTTTCCGCCTATTCCGACATGGCCATCGGCATGGGGCAGATGATCGGACTGCACTATCTCGAAAACTTCAACTATCCGTACATATCCCGCACCGCCACGGAGTTTTGGCGGCGGTGGCACATATCGCTCGGAACCTTTTTCCGCGATTATGTCTATATCCCGCTCGGCGGCAGCCGGAAGGGAAAGGCGCGCACATTTCTGAATCTCTTCATCGTCTGGGCGCTGACCGGCCTCTGGCACGGGGCGAGCTGGAACTTTGTGCTGTGGGGACTTTATTACTTCGTTCTTCTCCTCGTCGACCGGCTTTTCTGGCAGAAGCTGCTCGACAAGCTGCCGAAAGCGGTCTCGGCGGTGCTTTCGCACATTACGCTCCCGCTCGCGGTGCTCTTCGGGTGGGTGCTCTTCAAGTTTACGTCGCTCCCGCTCGCCGCGGCGGTCGTGCGCGGTATGTTCTGCGCCAACGGCAACGCCTTTACGAGCTTCACCGCAACGGCGGCGGTAAAGAGCCACATGTACCTGCTTGCTTTCTGCGCGTTCGCCGCGACGCCGGCCTTCTCCTATCTTGCGAAGCGCTGGCAAAGCGCCGGGGCGGAGAGCGCCCTTGCGCAAAAGACCTATGCCGCCGCGGCAAATGCCGTTGTGCCGGTGCTGCTGCTTCTTTTGAGCACCGCATGCCTCGTCGGCAACAGCTTCAACCCGTTTTTGTACTTCCGTTTCTGAGAGGGATCGTATGCGCGAGGATAAAAAATCCATAATGGAATTTCGGGAACGGTTTGAGCGCGCCGAAAAGCAGAAACGCCGTGCCCGGCGGCAGGGATGGCCGTTCCTTCTGGCGCTGGGAATTCTTACGGTCGTTGCGTGGATGCTGCCGCTGCGCCCGACGGTTTCGACAAAGGAAAAACGCACGCTGGAGACATTCCCGGCGTTTTCGCTCGCCGCTGTGGCGGACGGAAGCTATTTTTCCGATATCAGTCTCTGGTTTTCGGACACATTCCCGGGGCGCGATGGCTGGATTCTGGCCGCGCAGCGGCTGGAAAAGCTCTATGGGGATACTTCCATAGCCATATACGGCAACGCTTCCGCCGGGGATAAGATCCCCGTGGCGGCGGAGAAAACGCCCGCGCCGGAGCCTTCGGCAGACGCCGTTCCTGCCGCCGCGCCGGAAGAGAGTGCT
>CAVIVK010000079.1:0-2062 GCA_963645975.1 Bifidobacteriaceae bacterium
GCCGAGATACGCTCATCTTCTCCGCCAGTTCCTCCTGCGACCAGCCGTTCTTTTTCCGCAGCCGGGCAATTTTGTCCGCCAGGATCATTGTTGTTTCCTCCGTTTCGTGGCGCGGATACTGCGCCGTGTTGTTGGAGTCAATGTACCGTTTTTCGGGGTTGCAAACCACCAATCGGCGGCTGGAAATGTGTCAACCGCCGGTTGACACGGGACTTTTTGCATGCAAAATGCAGGCAGGAGCTTGTCCCTGCCTGCATTTTACCGCGTCATCCGCCGTCTGTCCACCTTGGAACGCATTCATTTTTCTCACGCGCAGAAGCGGTGCTTGCCGATCTGCACGATCAGCGGGCGCGACCAGATCCACTTACTTGTCGCCGTGACGGGATTGAAGTAGTAGATCGCGCCGCCGGTCGGATCGTAGCCGTTCATGGCGTCTCGCGCGGCGGCGTAGGCGCTCTGCGCGACCGGCTCGTCAAACTGCCCGTCGTCGAGGCAGGAGAACGCCCCGCGCTGGTAAATGACGCCGGAGAGCGTGTTCGGGAACGACGGATGCGCAATGCGGTTCATCACAACCGCGCCGACGGCCACCTGTCCTTCGTAGCTCTCGCCGCGCGCCTCGGCGGAGATGAGCCGCGCAAGCAGCGCCACATCGCCGGACGTGTTCTGCTCGATGAGCCCCGCGGACGAGATGCCGAGCGCTGCGAGCGTTTCGGTTCCCGCTTTGCCGTCGGCGGCAAGGCCGTTTTTCTGCTGGAACAGCAGCACCGCCGCTTCCGTGCGGCTGCCGTAAATGCCGTCGACGTCGGCGCTGTAGTACCCCCAGTCCTTGAGCTTTTGCTGTATTTCGGATACGACGCTGCCGGTAGAGCCGCGCTTATACGAAGCCGCGTCTGCCCTCTGCGCCAGCGTAATGACCGCGATATTCACCACGAATAGCACCGCAATGGCGATGCAGGCGCGTTTTATTCCATATTTTGTCATAAAAACCCCTCCAAACCGTTTTTCATAGTTTGGAGGGGCACAATTTGTTTTATGATGTCAAATTTTAGTTTTTCTTTGTACGGACTTCCTCGTTCACACGCGCGATGAACGCATCAAGCTCCATGACGCCCTCGTCGCCGCCGCGGCTGCGGACGGCCACGGTGCCGCTCTCGGCTTCCTTGTCGCCGAGGATGAGCAGGTACGGGATCTTCTGGCTGCGGCCTTCGGCGATCTTCTTGCCGATCTTTTCGTTGCGCAGATCCTTTTCCACGCGCAGCCCGGCAGCGTCGAGCGCGGCGGCGACCTTTTCAGCAGCCTCGTTCGCGCGGTCGGTGATCGTAAGGACGCGAACCTGCACAGGCGCGAGCCACACCGGGAATGCACCGGCGTAGTGCTCGGTGATGATGCCGATGAAGCGCTCGATGGAGCCAAGAACAACGCGGTGGATCATGACCGGGCGGTGCTTCTCGCCGTCCGCGCCGGTGTATTCGAGCTCAAAGCGCTCGGGGAGCTGCATATCGAGCTGGATCGTGCCGCACTGCCAGGTACGGCCCAGGCTGTCGGCCAGATGGAAGTCGAGCTTCGGGCCGTAGAACGCGCCGTCGCCCTCGTTGATGACGTAGCTCTTGCCCATCTCGGTCACGGCGGCCTTGAGCGTTTCGGTGGCGAAATCCCAGTCCTTCACGTCACCCATGTGATCCTCGGGCATCGTGGAGACCTCGATCTCGTAGCGCAGACCGAAGACGGAGTAGACCTCATCGAACAGGCGGACAACATTTTTGATCTCGTCCTTCATCTGCTCCCAGGTCATGAAGATGTGCGCATCGTCCTGCGTGAAGCAGCGGACGCGGAAAAGGCCGTGCAGCGCGCCGGAGAGCTCGTGACGGTGGACAAGCCCCAGCTCGCCCACACGCAGCGGCAGATCGCGGTAGGAGTGCGGCTCAGACTTATATACGAGCATGCCGCCCGGGCAGTTCATCGGCTTGATGGCGTAATCTTCGCCGTCGATGACGGTGGTGTACATGTTCTGCTTATAGTGCTCCCAATGGCCGGAGCGCTCCCACAGCGCGCGGTTGAGGAT
>CAVIVK010000080.1:0-5582 GCA_963645975.1 Bifidobacteriaceae bacterium
GATAGAGCGAGAGCATCCGGTTGAGCCGGTGATCGAGCTCCGTGGGCGATATCCGATCCTTTGCGAGCCAGTCCGCGGCGGCGTCCCGAAAAAGATAGTTCATCGCGCTGTCGAGCCGGTCGGGGGCGAGCAGCCGGTGCGCGTCCGCCCATGTTTCGCCGAGCAGGAGCGCTTCCGGGTTTTCCTTTTTGATCGCGTCGGAGAAGTGCTCCCAGAACTGCGTGGGCGCTTCGTCCGCCACATCCAGCCGCCAGCCGTCGATGTGGAAATTGCGTATCCAGTACCTGCCGACCGTGATGAAATAGTCCCTCGCTCCGGCGTCTGCCAGATTGATTTTCGGCATCCATTTGTAGTGGCCGACGCAGTCGTAATTCTCCAGACGTTCGTTCACCGGGAAGCTCTGCGGGAAAAACCAGGAGGCATACCCCGAGCTCTCGCCATGCTTTACAACATCCTGAAACGGCGGCCAGTAGTACCCGCAATGGTTGAATACACCGTCGAGCAGCACCCGCAGCCCCAGCTTGTGGGCGGTGCGGACGAGCTCTGCAAGATCGTCCTTCGTGCCGAAGGCCGGGTCAATGTCAAAATAATCCACGGTGTCGTACTTGTGGTTGGAATGCGCTTTGAATATGGGCGTGAGGTAGAGGCACGTTGCGCCGAGATCGCGGATGTAGCCGAGCTTTTCGATAACGCCGCGAAGATCGCCGCCCATAAAATTCTCCCGCGTCGGCGGCGCTCCCCACGGCTCCGCGCCGGGCGGGTCGTTTGACGTATCGCCGTTTCGGAAGCGCTCCGGGAAAATCTGGTAATATACCTGCTCCGATGCCCAATCCGGCGCGCGGCTGCCGTCCGTCGGGTTCGGCCAGAGAAATTCGAAGAAGTTATCCTCCTTCGCCGCAGCGGAAAAGCCGTTCTTCCCGAGCCAGATGCTCTCGCCGCCGCTCTCGATGAGAAAAGCGTACCGCGTGTAGGCGGAAATGCCGTCCGTTTGGATGATCGCCCGGTAATGGTCGAGATAAGCGTCTCGAAGCTCCCTTACCATAGAAACGCCGCGGCGCGTCTCGCTGCTTTCGTACCGCGGCCACCAGAAGAGCGTGACCGCGTCCGCATCCGCCCGGGCAGTACTGAGCGAGACGGCCAGCTCGTTTCTCCCGCGAGGCTGGAGGTAGTCCTCCGTATTTCGGAACTGAATGGCTGCCAGGTTCAACGGCGCATCCCCCCTTTTATGGTTTCATGGTAGAGCTGCGCTCTATCACTTTCGTTGTGATCTGTGACCGGCTCGCGCCGAAATCCGGCTTATCCATCTGCCGGAAGAGCGTTTCAGCGGCGATCCGTCCAAGCTCAAATGTATCGACGTCGACCGCGGAGATCGGAAGCTCTGCCATTTCCGTGACCTCGGTATTGTCAAAGCACAAAATGCCGAGATCGTCCGGGACGCGCCGGCCGAGCTCCCGTGCACCGCGCAGCGCGGCAAGCGCCATTTTATCGTCGCAGCAGATCACGGCGTCCGGCGCGGCGGCGCTCGCGAAAAGGGTTTTGAGATAGAGCTTTGTTTCGTCAAACGCCGCGGCGGGGCTGACGCGGTAGACCGGGTCGGGCGTCAGTCCGGCGCGGGTGAGTTCCGCGCGGTATCCCTCAAGACGGTCGCGCGTAAAAAGCTCCTTATCGCCGCGGGTGAGGAACCCAACGCGGCGGTAGCCCTTGCCGAGGAGATAGCGCACAGAGGCCGCGCCCGCCTGTTCGTTTGCAATATCCACCCAGCTCAGCCTGCCGCCCGCGTGCTTCACGCGGCCGAGGACAACGAACGGGAAGGACATATCTTCCACAAGCTTCACAATGGAGCTCTGGAGCAGGGACACGGGAAGGACAAGACCGTCAATTTTTTTGCTGCGTATCAGCCTTTCGAGTGATCCGGCGCCGCCGCGCTCATCGTTCGCGCTGGTGATGATAAAGTTATATCCTTTCCGGTGCGCCGCCGTTTCAATGCCGAACACGGTGTTGTTAAAAAATCGGTTGGCGTAGGACTGTGTATCGGAGACGTTAACGGCGATGGCGATGGCGCGGGCGCTGCCGCTCGCAAAGCTGCGGGCAATATCGTTCGGAACGTATTTCAGATCTTCCATCGCGCGGTAAATGCGGTTGGAGGTCTCCTCGGAGATCGGCGCAGATTTATTGATGACGCGCGAAACCGTAGACGCCGACACGCCGGCCAGCTTCGCCACGTCCCGTATGGTGGCGGACATAATTCGTCCTCCTTCCCGCTTTTATGCAACCGTTTGCACACCCGGGTGCAAAGCCCCCTTCTCCATCCACGATGCGGCGGGATTCTTCCGTAGGAGAAGGAAAAATCGGTCATGCAACCGTGTGCATTGTCATGCTATCACAGGGGAAAAAGAGCGTCAACGCCGTTGCATGAATGTTGCACGGGGCCTCAAAAGGTTCGGCAGTTCCGCTAATTTTGCCGCCGCGTTTTATGGCAATCCGCCATGCACACGCAACGCGCCCTTCAGGGATCTCCTCCACAGCGGAGAGAATTTCATATACGATTCCTTCGTCCATCGTCTGCCCCCCTGCCGCGCGCTGCGGCTTTAGTCGTTCCAGATCTCCTTCGCCATGCGGAACACCGCCCACGCCTTCGGCCAGCCGCAATAGAAGGCCGCGTGGGTGACGATCTCGGCGATCTCTTCCTTGGTGATGCCGTTTTTCTTCGCGCTCATCAGATGATAGCGGAAGCTCTCATCCGTGAGGCCCTGCGCCATGAGCGCGACAACCGTCACGAGTGAGCGGTCGCGCAGGGAAAGCTGCTCCTCCCGGCTCCATACCTCGCCGAAGAGCACGTCGTCGTTGAGTTCCGCAAATTTGGGGGCAAATTCGCCGAGCGAATCGCGTCCCGCCGTTTGTTTTACTGCCATGATGTTTTCCTCCTTAGAGCTTTTCGTATTCTTCGTCCGTCACCGGCTCGCACCATTCGTTGCTGCATCCCTCACCGGGGACCTCCATGGCAAGGTGCGAAAACCAGCTGTTCTTCTTTGCGCCGTGCCAATGCTTCACGTTTGCCGGGATCATCACAACGCTGCCCTCGTGCAGGCTGACGGCCGGCTTTCCCTCTTCCTGATACCAGCCCTCGCCGGCCGTGCACAAAAGAAGCTGTCCGCCGCCCTTGGAAGCGTGATGAATGTGCCAGTTATTCCGGCAGCCGGGCTCAAACGTCACATTCGCAACGAAGAGGCCGGTTTTCGGGTCGGTCAGCGGATGCAAAAACGAATCGCCGATGAAATACTGCGCATAACCCGTATTCGGCGTGCCCGTGCCAAACATATTGTTCTTTTCAAACGCTTCTCTGTTTTCGTATACCATGATCCATATCTCCTTTTTACTTTTATTTCACTTTATAGCGCAGCCAAACTGCGCCGCTCTCAAACGCCTGCACGTTCTCCAGGGCGAGCGGCGTCACATCCTTTTCCGGCGCCAGGCCATCGAACACGGCGCTCATGCCGCCGCGGCCGTCGATGCCCGCGCCGATAAGAATGCTCACTTCATCGAGCAGCCCCGCATCGAGGAACGCCGCGTTCCAATGCCCCCCGCCGACGACCGCCATCCGCTCCACGCCGAATTCTGCGGCGAGGATTTCGCACGCACGACGAAGGTTGATGCGCTCCTTTCCGCAGGCGATCCACGAAATGCCGAGATTGTCAAGATACGCAAGGTACTCCCGGCTCACACCCTCGCATGTCAGAATGAGGAGAGGCCGTGCCTCGTTATTCTCGCCGTCCCAGAGGAGCGTGCCGCGCGTGTCCGCCACGATCTCATACCCGGCAGCATCCACGGCTTTGGAGAACGCTTCCTTCCCGAGGGCGGTGTGCGTCTCGCTCCGAAACGCGCCGGGGCGCGCCATTTCGAGCTGCGCCGTCACGCGGCCGCTCACGCGGCTTGGGGCGTTCAGCGCGTCGAGCGTGTCATAGTATTCCTGCACGCCCGGCAGGTGCTCGGTCATGGCGCAGTCGATGCGCCCGTCCACCGAGGTCATCATATGGCAAATAATATAGGGTTTTCTCATGATTCCCATCCTTTCGAAGCCGCTTGACAGACGATCCGCCGCGGCGATATGATATTCTATATACACAGTCTATATCCTGAAGTCAGGTTCACGTCAAGAGAGATTTTGTAAAACATTTTATCAACAAGGAGAAAGGCAATGAAAGTTACAATTCTTACTGGCATCGCGCACAAAAACGGCACGACCGCCGCGCTCACCGCGAAGTTCCAGCAGGGCGTGCTCGACGCCGGACACGAGGTGTTCCGGTTTGACGCGGCGTTTCATGACGTACACCCGTGCATCGGCTGCGACACCTGCCGCCGCACCGGCACGTGCGTTTTCCACGCCGACGACATGAAAATGCTCAACCCTCATCTGCTTGACGCCGATGCCATCGTTTTCGTATCGCCGATCTACTATTTCACCATCAACGCGCAGCTCAAGGCCGTCATCGACCGCTTTTATGCGAACGACGAAGCGCTGCACGGGCACAAGAAGGCGGTACTCATCACCGCGATGGCGGACACCGGCATGGGCTCTGCTCTTGGCCCGAATGCGACGTTCGGCGAGCTCTGCAGCTTCCTTGACTGGGAAAACGCCGGCATTCTCAACGCCATGAACGCCTCCACCGCCGACGATCTCACGCAGGCCGATCTCGACCGCGCCTACGCGCTGGGCAGAAATCTTTAATCCGTAAACAACAAAGGACAGACCGGCTGCTCTTTCCGGTCTGTCCTTTTTCGGCATTAGAGAGCTTTCTTTGGGCAGCTCTTTGCGCACTCCAGACAAAGGATGCACTCCGTGCCGTTTTTGCGCTTTCGGGAATTATCCGTCACATCCACGTCCATGGGGCAGACCTTTCTGCACTTGCCGCAGGAGACGCACTTTTCCTTGTCGCACGTGATGCGAAGGGCGGAAAAATAGCTCATCGGTTTGAGAAATACGGTGATCGGGCAGATGTATTTACAGAACGCGCGGTTATCCTTCAGCGCAAATGCCAGGGCAATCCCGACGGCATAGTAGACGATGTTTCCGATGATAAACGCCCAGAACATGATACGCTCGATGTTCCCCACACGCGCAAGGAACAGCGCTGCGACAAACGCAAGCGAGGCCGCAAACGTGATGTACCGAATCCAGCCGAACGGCTTTCTCGGCTGCTGCGGCACTTTATACGGGAGAAAATCCAAAACCATCGCCGTCCAGCAGGCATAGCCGCACCAGCCGCGCCCGAAAAGCAGCGGCCCGAAAATCTTCGCGACGGCATAGTGGATGGTTGCCGCCTCAAACACGCCGGTGAAAAGGTAATACCAGAAGCCCTCGATCTGCATGTTCTCCCGGCAGATGAGGCCGAGATATACCAGCATATAAAGTCCCACCAAAAGCTGCACAACGCGCCGCGCGTGGCGGTAATTGCGAATGAAGAGGAACAGTCCGAGCGCGATGGAGAGGCCGATATAGCTGAAATTAAAAAGATAGAAAAGATTGTCCTTCGTAAGCCACAGCGCAACCGCAACCGTCTCAAACGCCGCGAGCAAAAGGAGCG
>CAVIVK010000081.1:0-6800 GCA_963645975.1 Bifidobacteriaceae bacterium
CCCACGCGCCGAAGCTCATTTCAATGAGCCGCTTGTCCACAAAAACGGGGATGTCCCGCCCGCCGACGATGGCGGCGGCGGTCTCCTCCGCGCGGCGGAAAGGGCTGGTGTAGACGGCGGCGAGCGGCGTTTCGGCAAAGCGCTTCGTGAGATAGGGAAGCTGCGCCTTGCCGTCGGCGGTGAGATCCACGTCGGTCTGCCCCTGTACGCGGCGGAAGAGGTTGCCCTCGGACTGCCCGTGGCGGACAAGGAATATTTGGGTCATGTATTGCCACTCCTTCGGAAATGGGGTATAATATCTATTCATTGTAAGTATACCACAGTCCACCCCTGCGGGGCAAGACAACAGGCTGCGGAATTTGTCCGCGGCCATGGGAGGGCCGCCGTGAAAACCGTACATCTCATCAGCGGCGGCGACGCCGGGGGCGCGCGAACCCACGTGCTCCGGCTGCTCGGCGAGCTGAACAAAAGCGGGGAAGCGCATCTTCTCACGCTTGGCGGCGGCGTGCTCGCCGACGATGCCCGAGAGCGCGGCATCCCCTGTGAAACGCTCACCGGCAGCTTTCCCGCGCAGCTTCGCGCGGCGAAGCGATACATCCGCTCCGGCGGGTTCGATCTCGTCCGCTGCCACGGCAGCCGCGCCAATCTGACGGCGGCGCTGCTCCGCGCCTCTCTTGGCGTGCCGGTCGTTTCAACGGTCCACAGCGACCACCGGCTCGACTATCTGCACCGGCCCGCTGCCCGGCTTATCTACGGCACGCTCAACGCCTTTGCGCTTCGCAGAATGGACGCGCTCGTGTGCGTGTCGGGCGCGATGCGCGATAAATACGCCGCCCGGAATTTCCGGCGCGGGAAGCTCTTTTCCATTTATAACGGCGTGGATATGGATGCGCCGCGCTCGAAAGTGTGCCGGGAGGAGTTTCTTGCCGCGCATGGCATCCCCGCTGTGCCGGGCGATATCCTCGCCGGGACCGCGGCGCGGTTTGATGCCGTGAAGGACCTTTCCACGATGCTGCGCGGCTTTGCTGCCGCGGCGAAGGAGGAGCCGCGCCTCCGCCTTATCCTGGCCGGGACGGGTGCGGAGGAGGAAACGCTCCGCGCACTGGCAAAAGATCTCGGCGTTTCCGATCGCGTCCACTTTACCGGCTGGCTCGACGATACGGACGCTCTCTACGCGAGTCTCGATATCTGCCTTCTCACGTCCCTTTCGGAGACGTTTCCCTACGCGCTCACCGACGCGGCAAAATATAGTGTCCCGGTCATCGCAACCGCCGTCGGCGGCGTGCCGGAGCTTGTGGAAGATGGCGTTCACGGTCTTCTTATGGCCCCAGGCGATACCGCCGCGCTCACGGCAGACATTTTGACGCTTTCCCGTGACGCGGCGCTGCGAAAGAAACTCGGCGCGGCGCTCCACGACCGGACGGCAAAGGAATTCTCTCTCGCCGCCATGGCGGAGCGCGAAAGAGAGATATGCCGCGCCGTCCTATCGCCCCGGCGGGAGGTTGTGATCGCCGGAGCCTACGGCGGCGGCAACCGCGGCGACGAGCTGATGCTCGAAAACCTTCTGCGCGATGTCCGCGCCGCCGCGCCGGAGTGTGCCGTCACGGTGCTCTCGCGCCGTTCAAGAGAAACGGCACACCGGTTTGATGCGGACAGCTTGTATTTTCTGGACTTCCCCGCCATCGCGCGCCGAATGAAGAATGCCCGCGCGCTGATCTTCGGCGGCGGGAATCTTTTGCAGGACGCGACGTCCCGCCGCTCGCTTGCCTATTATCTCGCGCTGCTGCGGCAGGGGAGGCGCTGCGGCTGCCGCACGCTTTTGTACGGCGTGGGGCTCGGCCCGCTCTCAGTACACGGCTGGGAGAAGTGCGCCGCGGCGCTGAACGAATGCGCCGATACGATCGTCTTTCGGGAGAGGGAGAGCCTTGCCGCGGCGAGAGAACACGGCGTGAAGGCGCCGGAGCTCGTGCTCGGCGCGGACGGCGCGCTGGAAACGGACGTATCCGCCGCACCGCGGGAGGATATCCTGCTCGTCTGCCCCCGGCAGGGGCGCGGCGCGCCGCCGTTTCCGGAAGAATGTGCCCGCGCTGCCGCGGCGCTGGGTGCAAAGCGGGGCTGGAAGGTGTGCTATGTCGCCATGAACGTTCGGCAGGATCTGCCGCTCTGCCGTGCGCTGGCCGAAGAGACCGGCGGCGAGGCGATCAAAGCGCCGGAGGATACCGCGGCACTCACGCGGCTTTTTGCCTCGGCACAGCTCACGGTTTCCATGCGCCTGCACGCGCTTACGCTCTCGTATCTCGCCGGAACGCCCGCCCTCGGCATCGACGGCGACGGGCGCATCGCGGCGTTTGCGGGAGAATGCGGCATGCCGTACCGCGTCTCAGCGGAGAGCGGTGGCCTCGCCGCCGCGCTCGAAGCGGCGCTTCGGACGGAAACGCCGGGCGCGGCAAAATGGAACGACCGTCTCGCGGCGGGGCGCGCCGCACTTGCCAGCGCGCTTGAAAAGGAGAAATAACGATGATTTATATCGATCAGCATATTCATTGCCAGAGCTCGCCGGATTCGCACACGCCGCTGCGCGAGATGGCGGCGGCGGCGCGCGACCACGGCATGAGCGCCGTGTGCTTCACCGACCATATCGACATGGATTTCGGCGATCTCGGCGATCTGCGCTGGGAAACGCGAAAGGACGTGCTGCGCGCGGCCTGGGCGGATGTGCGGGAAAATCCTGTGGAGGGTATCACCGTCCGCTGCGGCATCGAGCTCGGCGAGGCGAACCACGACCCCGAAGCGGCGAAGGAAGCCGCGATGGAGCCGGGGCTGGATTTTGTTCTCGGCTCGCTGCACAATCTGCGCGGGAAACCGGACTTTTACGAATATCCGTACGAATCCGAAGAGCAGTGCATGCAGCTCAACCGGGAGTATCTCGCAGAGCTTTTGGAGCTGACGGCGTTTCCGTACTTTGACGTGATGGCGCACATCGGATATACTTCCCGGTATATGCACCGCGACGGCTTTGCCGCCGAGATCACGGCGGAAAACTGCCGCGACGAGCTCGCGGCGATCTATGAAGCGCTCATCGCACAGGGACGCGGCATCGAGATCAACGTATCCGGCCTGCGCACCGGCCATACGAGCTACCCGAACGCTTCGGCGCTCGCGCTTTATCACGATCTCGGCGGCGAGGTCATCACGCTCGGCAGCGACGCCCACGAGGCAAAGGATGCCTCCATCGGCATTCGAGAAGGCGTGGAGCTGCTGCGGAGCATCGGTTTTCGGTACTACGCGGTGTTCGAGCAGAGAAAGGCTTCGTTCCTACCGCTGGAATAATTTACTGGAAGAATTTAAAAGATAAAGCAAAGGAGATATATACAACATGATTGTCATTGCATCCGATCACGGCGGTTACGCGCTCAAGCAGGAGCTGATGGCGCACCTGAAGGAAAAGGGCGTCGAGTTTGAGGACATCGGCACCTATTCCGAGGCGAGCTGCAACTACCCCGAATACGCCGAGCGCGCCGCGCGCGGCGTTGCGGAAGGAAAATATGAGAAGGGCATTCTTGTGTGCGGCACGGGCATCGGCATGTCGCTCGCGGCGAACAAGATCCCCGGCATCCGCTGCGCGCTTTTGTCCGACTGCTTCAGCGCGGAGATGTGCCGCGCGCATAACAACGCGAACATGTGCGCGCTCGGCGGGCGCGTCACCGGCCCGGAGCTTGCCAAGCGCATGGTCGATCTCTTCCTTACGACGGAGTTTCTCGGCGGCCGCCACGCCGCGCGCGTGGATATGATCACCGCGCTCGAAAACCATGATCGTTAAAGGTCACCGCGTATACCGCGGCCACCGCGGCGCAGGGCGCAGCGGCTCGCCGGTGCTGCTCACGATCCTTGTGCTGGTGTTCCTGGGGCTTCTGCTCACATTCTCGCTGCTGCCGGAATACGTTGTCTACCACCGCGACGGCGTGGAGATGGTCGTGCCGATGCTGCAGGAGAACGGCCAGGGCTATACCGTGGAGGGCATTTCCGCTCCCGCGCCTTACGCCGGGGACGCTACCGCTACGATCCAGGTCGCCGAGCCGGACTATACCAACGTTTCGCTTGCGAGCGGCGCGGGGCTCAAGTATCTCAATGGGTACTATGTCCCGTTCTCCAAGGTGAACGCCACGGGTCTTGATACGGCGGTCAAGGAGGCCGAGCGCAGCGGCGTGAAGGGCCTCGTGCTGGAAATGAAGGACGAGAGCGGCAAGCTCGCGTGGATGTCCGGCGTGGCGACGGCGTCGTCCAACGCCGCAAACAGCACCTGGGACCCGACGGCGTATCTGAGCGAGCTCAAGGCGCAGGGCTGGACGATCACGGCAGAGATCTGCTGCGCCGTGGACACGCTGCTCGCCTCGGCCAACCCCGACGTTGCCCTGCGCGACCGCACGGGCGCACCCTATGTGGACGAGTCCGGCGGCTGGGTCGATCTCTGGAACCGCGACGTGCGCACGTATATTGAAGAGCTCTGCACCGATCTCATGGCGATGGGCGTGGACGAGATCATCCTCTCCCGCGTGGAGCATCCGCTCGCCGAGGTCACCTATACCCGCGAGATCGCCGGAAGCCTCAACCGCGAGGCGTTCTGCATGAACTTCTCCATCGCCGTGCGCGACGCGATCAACAAAACCTTGCAGGATAAGGGTGTTCATCTGAGCGCGCGCGTGCCGCACGACGTGCTCACGACCGGCACCGATAACGGCCAGTCGATGGACAACTTCCTCAAGGTCTACGACCGGCTCGTCATCGAGACCGAGACCTACAGCGACGACGCGCCGCTCTTCACCGAGAAGAAGATCGACAGTACGCTCCGCTTCGTGCCGCAGATGACGTGGACGTTCGGCGGCGGCTCGTGGATTCTTGACCCGACCGTCGGCGCAACGAACGGATAAAGGAGGAAGCGCGCTTTGATCGAGCTTCTCGCGCGGCTGTTCATTAAGGACAGCCGCCATACGGACGATCCCCGCGTCCGCACCGCCTACGGCACATTGTGCTCGGCGGTTGCCATCGCGCTCAATATCCTGCTGGCCGCGGCCAAATTCGTCGTCGGCACGCTCGCCGGGTCGGTCTCGATCACGGCGGACGCGATGAACAACCTATCCGACGTCGGCAGCGGCGCGCTCACGCTCGTCGGCTTCCGTCTGTCGGGGAAAAAGCCCGATCTGGAGCATCCGTTCGGCCACGGGCGGATCGAGTATGTGATGGGGCTCGTTGTCGCGGGGCTCATCCTCTATGCCGGGCTCGACGCGCTGCGCGGCGCTGTCGGCAAGCTGCTGCACCCGGAGGCGATGGAGTTTACGTGGGCGGCGGTCGCGGTGCTCGTGCTCTCCATCCTCGTGAAAATTTATATGTCGGCATTCTACCGGCGGATCGGGCGGAAGATCGGCTCGACGGCGATGGAGATGTCCGGCGCGGACGCGCTCAACGATACGATCTCCACGGCGCTCACGCTCGTGTGCCTGCTCGTTTATAAATTTACCGGGCTGGATCTCGATGCTTATGCCGGTATTGTCGTGGCGGGGCTTCTGCTGAAAACCGGCTACGAGGGCGGCAAGGAAACGCTCGGACAGCTTCTCGGCCAGCGGCCGAGCGCGGAGCTGGCCGAAAAGGTGCGGCAGATCGTGCTCTCGTACCCCGAAATCCTTGCCATCCACGATCTTGTCATCCACGACTACGGCCCCGGCCGCTGCCATGTGTCGCTCCACGCGGAGGTGGACGGCGAGGGAAATATTTACGAGCTCCATGAGGCGATCGACCGCGCGATGAGCGAGCTTGACCACAAGCTCGGCTGCTTCTCCGTCATCCACATGGACCCGGTCGATACAAAGAATGAACGGCTCGCGGAGCTGCGCGAGGAAACGGTGCAGCTTCTGCGGGGAATCGATCCCGCGCTCAGCCTGCACGATTTCCGCATGGTGCCGGGAAAGCATAGGACGAATCTCGTCTTTGATGTGCTCGTGCCGTTTTCGTATAAGCTCTCGGACGAGGACGTGCGCAAAGCGGTCCGCGCTGCCGTGGAGGAGCACCACCCGGACTGCCGGTGCATCATTCAGGTGGATAAATCCTATACATAACGTCAATTCCACCGCGGAGCGTACAAAATCAAGGGTTTTGTACGCTCCGCAGCGTTGACAAGGCGCGAAAAACGTGGTAGAACAATAGACGCCGGGTAAACCGGCAGAATTCTTGAATCGCCAAACCAAATACGGCTTATCAAGAGTGGTGGAGGGAACGGCCCTGTGAAGCCCGACAACCTGTGCGTGAGCATAAGGTGCCAAATCCGTCGGCGGAAGTCGAAAGATAAGATTTTTATCGCTCCGCCGTAAGCACGGGATCATCCCGGCCAGAGGCGCGGCGATATTTTTTTTACTTCAGGAGGACACCATGGCAAACTATCTCTTCACATCCGAAAGCGTCACCGAAGGCCATCCCGACAAAATCTGCGACCAGATTTCCGATGCGGTGCTCGACGCCATTCTCGAAAAGGATCCCGACGGCCACGTCGCCTGCGAATGCTCCGCCACGACCGGCCTTGTTCTCGTCATGGGCGAGATCACCACGAACTGCTATGTCGATATCCCGAAGATCGTGCGCGATGTTGTGCGCGACATCGGCTACGACCGTGCGAAGTTCGGCTTTGACTGCGAGACCTGCGCGGTGCTCACGTCCATTCACGAGCAGTCCGCCGATATCGCGATGGGCGTCAATGAGTCGCTGGAACGCAAGCAGGGCGGCGAGGGCGACGATCTCACCAATGGCGCGGG
>CAVIVK010000082.1:0-3417 GCA_963645975.1 Bifidobacteriaceae bacterium
GCGGCCTCTCCTTAGAAAAGAAAAAAAAAGCGGCGCAAAGCGTCCGGCTGCGAAGGATCCTGCTCGATTTCCTGATTGTCGCCATGATGATCTGGCCTCTTTCCCTCTACAAAAGCGAGTTTGATGTTCAGCCCGACAATCTGGCGCATCTTCCCCTTGGTCTGCTTCGGGTATTCGATCCGCTTTTCCTTGTTTTTCTCCTTGCCCAAATCTTCGTATTTTGGAAAGACAACCGTGATTTCAAGCTTCTGAAAAAAACCTGCAAAGCGCTCCGGGAGGGAATGGCTCCGCCGCCGTCGCCCGGGCCGAGCCGGAAAATTGTGGTGGAGAACATTGTCACTCTCGCGGCGATTGTTCCGCTTCTTCTGCTGATCCTCTGGCAGCAGCTGGCACCGTACCGGAATATTCCGCTGGACGATTTCCGGCAGCCGTATGTTGCAATACAGGAAATCGAAAGCACGCCGGTGTACCAAGGGAAGGATGTCTTTGAAGAACCGCCGTTCCGCAATGCTTCGGAGACATATTATGCGGAAAGGGAATTTTCGCTGTTGTCGCCGGTGTGGTATTCCGTTACGCAGACGGCGTACAGCCCGCAGAGCGGGTCACGCGGCAATGTGTTTTCCAAAGACCCGGAAAACGGCGCCAATCGCTATTCGCCGGAGCTGGATACGACCTGCTTCACGCTGCTCTTCCCCTCCATGGCTCCGTCGGTCGCGAAGGCGCAGATGGATCAATACCGGCTGATCAACCTCCGCTGGAGCTACGAATCGCTGGACTACCCGGGACTGGATTTCGTGATCCTGGCAAGCGAACCGAATGGGTTATGGCAAATGGCGGCATTGGGAAAGGGCGGAAGGGTGGCGGTGTTCCGATATGGCGGGCAGGCAAAACTGCGTGATCATCTGGAGACGCTGTCCACGCTGGTCATGTAGTTCCCGGCTGGCCGATGCCCGGCGCAAAAGGAAAACATAATTTAAACAGCAAAAAGCTCACGGATTTGATCCGTGAGCTTTTTGCTGTATAAGGTCTGCCGCGCTTCAGAGCGCAAACTTTTTGCCGTATTCCTCGGCGTACTGCACATATTTCTGTGTTTTCATTTCGCGGAGACTCTTGAGATATTCGTGGGTATCAAAGCTGTCGGACTCCAGCTCGATCATCGCCACGGCGATGTTGGAGCAATGGTCGGCGATGCGCTCGTAGTTCGTGAGCAGATCGTTAAAGACGAAGCCCACGGCAAGCGTGCAGGAGCCGTCCTGCAGGCGGATGATGTGGTGGAGCTTGAGCTCGTCGCAAAGCCCGTCAATCGTATCCTCCAGCGGCTCAACGCGCAGCGCCATTTCGAGATCGTTTCCGATGAACGCGCCGACGGCGAGCGAAACGATCTCGCTCACGGCGGAGCGGAGCACGTCCAGTTCGCGCTGGGCGGCGTCGGTGAAACGGATATCCTTTTCATAAATTTCCCGCGCAACCTCAGCAAGATTCATCGCATGGTCGCTGATGCGCTCAAAATCGCCGATGGTGTGCAAAAACTTGGAGACCTCCTCGTTCTGGGCCTGAGAAAGCTCGCGGCCGGTGAATTTGACGAGATAGGTGCCGAGATGATCCTCATACTGGTCGACGGCATCCTCCATGTCTGCGACCTCCTGAAAGCCTTTCGGAGAGAAATGCTTCATGAGCTCGAGCGCGGCAACGAGGTTATCCTGTGCGCGCATCGCCATGGCGTTGATCGTCAGGCGGCATTGCTCGATAGCAAGTGCCGGGTGAACGAGAAAGCGCTCTTCGAGCCGCTCGATGCCCGCGGTGAGCTCGTTGTATTTTTCCGAGGCCTTCTCGGGGATGAGCTTTCCGGTGAGCGCTTCAAGCTGGCGCAGGAAGGGGAAGAGAATCAGAATCGAGCCGATACGGAAGAGCGAGTTCACCATCGCAATGCCGACCGGGCCGAGCGCGGTTTCCATGAACGAAAACGGATAAAAGGCGTTGACGCCATAGAAGAGCACGGAGAAAATGACGGTGCCGAAAATTCCTGTGAAAAGATAGATGAGCGCGGTGCGCTTGCCGTCGCGGTTTGCGCCGATGGCGGAGACGAGCACCGGCACCGCCGCGCCGATGCCCATACCCATGATCATCGGGAACGCCGTCGCAAACGAGATCGTCCCGGTCACGGAGAGCGCCTGCAAAATACCGACAGAGGCGGAGTTTGACTGCAATACAGCGGTGATGAGCGTGCCGATGAGAATGCCGAGGACCGGATTTTCAAACATTGTCATCAGCCGGAGAAAGGCTTCGCTTTCGCGCAGCGGGGACACCGCGCCGCTCATCGCGTTCATGCCGTACATCAAAACGGCAAAGCCGAGCAGGATATCGCCGGTATGCCGCTTCTGCGATGTTTTCCCAAGCATCCGCAGCAATATGCCGGTAATGGCGGCGATGGCTGTGATCGTAGAAGAGCTTAGAAGCGAGAGCGCGTCGCTGCTGCTGATATACGAAAGGCAGAGGATCCAACCCGTGACGGACGTGCCGATGTTCGCGCCGAGCACAATGCCGATGGCCTGCGAGAGCTTCATCATGCCGGAGTTTACAAAGCCGACAACCATCGCGGATGTGGCCGACGAGGACTGGATCACGGCGGTGACGGCGGTGCCGAGCAGCACGCCCTTGAGCGGCGTGTTGGAAAGGCGGTAGAGAATAAGTTCAAGCCGCTGACCGGCAACAAGCTTCAAGCTGTCGCCCATCAGTCCCATGCCGAAAAGAAAAAGCGCCACGCCGCCGAGCAGCGCTAAAATGTTGGAAATACCCACAGCCATCGATTCCTTTGCGTTTTATATTATCCGTTTCTTAGTGTACCGCGTCCAGGTTAAATCCAAAAGCAAGACAAGGTTAAATCCACGTTAAATTCATTTTACAAGCGGCGCTGCTCGTGATATGCTATAGAAGATTGGAATTGATGTGGGAAACGGAGGCGGAAGAAATGATCTACCTTCTCGAGGACGACGAGAGCATCCGAAAGCTCGTAACCTATACGCTCCAGCACGCCGGATACGAGGCCGCAGGATTTGACTGCCCTTCGGCATTCTGGACGGCGATGAAGCGCCAGACGCCGGAGCTGGTGCTGCTGGATATCATGCTGCCGGAGGAGGACGGCCTCTCGGTGCTGAAAAAGCTGCGCGGCTCGGCGCTCTGGCGGGAACTGCCGGTTGTGATGCTCACGGCGAAAAACGCCGAGTATGACCGTGTGGTCGGGCTGGATGCCGGGGCGGACGACTATATCTCCAAGCCCTTCGGCATGATGGAGCTGCTTGCACGGGTGCGGGCGCTGCTGCGCCGTGCCGGAGCACCGGCGTCGTCCGACTATACCGTCGGAGAGCTGTATGTCTGCCGGGATAAGCACATCGTGCGCGTCTCCGGGCAGGATGTGCC
>CAVIVK010000083.1:0-11642 GCA_963645975.1 Bifidobacteriaceae bacterium
CATGGGGGCCGCCCAACCGGTGATGAGGCCGATCTGGCCGCAGAGGCCGGAGGTGCCCATGCCGGAGTTGATGGCAGCGCCGTTCATCTGGAGCTTGAAGATGCAGGTAGCGATCGGGCCGTTCACGATGGAAGCGACCACGGGGGGCAGCCAGAGGATGGGCTTGCGGACCAGGTTGGGAACCTGGAGCATGGAGGTGCCGAGGCCCTGAGAAAGGAGACCCTGGACGCCGTTCTCACGGTAGGACGCAACAGCGAAGCCGACCATGTGAGCAGAGCAGCCCGCGACGCAGGCGCCGCCGGCGAGACCGACAATACCCAGACCGGCGCAGACAGCGGCGGAGGAGATGGGGAGAGTCAGGATGATGCCCATGAGAGCGGAGACGAGGATGCCCATCCAGAAGGGCTGGAGAGCGGTCGCCATCATGACGAGGTCGCCGAGAGCAACGGCGAGCTTGCCGATCGGGGGAGCGATCAGGTAAGCGACGAGAACGCCGACAACGATCGTAACGAACGGGGTCACGATGATGTCGATCGGGGTGCGCTTGGAGACCAGCTTGCCGGCGAAAACGGCAACGACGACGACGAAGAACACGGCGAGAGGGCCGCCCTGCGCGCCGAGGGCGTTGGCAGCGTAGCCAACGGCCAGCGTGGAGTACATGACGAACGGGGGAGCCTTCATGCTGTACGCGATGGCAGCGGCCATAGCGGCGCCCTGCACGGCGTAAGCAGCAGTCTTGCTCTGGATGAGGAGGTTCGCGCCCGCGAGAGCTTCAGAACCCCAGGGGTTGACGACGATGTCCTTCAGCAGAGGGACATACATGCCGATGGTGTTGATGATGCAGCCGATCAGCAGAGACGCGAACAGACCGTGAGCCATGCCGCCCAGGCCGTCAATGAAGATGCGCTTCGTGGAGAACTCAATGTTCTGCTCTTTGCAGTACTTGGCCCATCCCTTAAGCTCGGTGTTGTTGTTTGCCATTAATTAAAGTGCCTCCCTTAATTTAATGTTGATTGCAACATTCGTTGAGCGTTTACTTGTGTACGGGTTTCGGGCAGCTGCTAATTGCCCGAAGAGGGACGTGCGCGGTTCCTTTTTTGCTTGGTGAGCTGGCCGCGCCGCGAACGACGCGGCCGATGAGTTATTGTTAAAAAGTACCTTAGGGGAGTACCTTCAACCTTAGTTGGCGGCAGCCTCCGCTGCCTGCTTGTCCTTCCACGCCTTCACAATGTCGGCGGCGAGGACGGGGGTGTGGTAGAACTTAACGCCCAGGGCGTTGCCGATGGCGGCCATCGTTGCGGGGATGCTCGGGATGAGCGCCGGCTCACCGATGCCCTTGGCGCCGTACGGAGCGGCGTCGCCGTCGCTGCACACAACGATCGGATACACCTCGGGGACATCCATGCTGGACTCGATGATGTACTTGCTCAGCGAGGGATTCTTGATCGCGCAGGTCTTGGGGTCGATCTCGATCTTCTCGCTGATGATGAAGCCGGTACCCATGGCGGTGCCGCCTTCGATCTGGCCTTCGCACATCTTCACGCCGACCGGCGTACCAACGTCGTGCGCGGAAACGCACTTGAGCAGGCGGACCTCGCCCGTGTCGGTGTCGACCTCGACCTCGATGATGCAGGTGGCGTAAGAGTAGACCTCATACGGAATACCGGACATGTCGGCCGGATTCAGATAGGTGGTCTTGGGGTTGTAGTAGCCCGCGCCAACGGCCAGACGGCCGTTCTTGCCCATCGCGCCCATGAGCTCGGGATAGGTCATCTTCTTGGACTCATCCTTGGAGCTGTAGATCTCGCGGTGGCGGAAGATCAGCTCTTCCTGCGGGACGTTCAGAAACTCGGAAGCGGTGCGCTTGAGCTCGCCCATCGCGTTGGTGCAGGCATTCTTCACGGCGTTGCCGGTGATGAACGTCTGGCGGGACGCGGAGGTCGCGCCGCCTTCGGGGGCGATCATGGTGTCCGCCCAGGTGACGTGGATGTTTTCAAACTCGAGACCGAGCGTTTCGGCGGCGATAGCCGCGGCGACGCTCGCGACGCCCTGGCCGATGTCGGCCGCGCCGATGGTGACGTTAACGCTCGTGTCGGGCAGAACTTCGCAGAACGCGGCGGCCGGGTTCGGAAGACCGGTGTTGCCGACGCCGTAGAACATGCTGCCGACGCCTGTTCCTCTCAATTTCATATCTGCGGCCTCCAATCCGGGTCGAGACGCTCAAGAGCGTCCGGCATGACTTCCTCGGCCTTTTTGATCGCCTCGGCGAGCGTGTCCTGATAGCCGACGCTCTCGGTGAGGGTCTGGCCGGTCGGGATCGTCGAGCCAATGTGGTGGCCGTTGATGCGGCGGATCTCCAGCGGGTTCATGTGAAGAGCCTTCGCCAGAGCGTCCATCTGTCCCTCGTGGACAACGGCGGCCTGCGGCACGCCGAATCCGCGGAACGCGCCGCACATCGGGTTGTTGGTGTAAGCAAATACAGCGTCCAGACGGACGTTCGGGCAGTCGTAGGGGCCGACGGCGTGCACCGGGAAACGGCCGATAACGGCAGGGCCGTAGGAGCCGTAAGCGCCGGCGTCGCAGGTCAGCTCATACTGCGCAGCCACAAGCTTGCCGTCCTTCGTCGCGCCGGTCTTGACGTGGGTCGTGATCGGGTGACGCTTGGAGGAGATCATCGTAGACTCCACGCGGGAGCGGACGATCTTCACGGGGCGCTTGGTGTAGTGCGCGAGCAGCGCGCAATGCAGCTGCACGCCGATATCGAGCTTGCCGCCAAAGCCGCCGCCCGTGGTGGGCTGGATGCAGCGGACGTGGTTTTGAGGCACGCCGAGCATACCGGCAACCTCGTTGCGGTCGTAGTGGGGGTTCTGCGTGGAAGCGATGACCGTCATGATGCCCTTCTCGTCATAGTAGGCGATGCCGGCGTCCGGCTCGATGAACATATGGGAGAGGACGTGGGTGGAGTAGGTGTTCTCGATGATGATATCGCACTTGCTCCAGGCTTCGTCGACGTTGCCGAACTCCATGTGCTTCTTGGCATGGACGTTCGTCGTGCCGTGGACGCAGACGGCGCCCTCCGCCATCGCGCTCTCGAAGGAGTTGATGACGGGCAGCTCCTCGTATTCGACCTCGATGAGCTGCATGGCTTCCTGCACGATCTCCGGGGTCTCCGCCGCGACGACGGCGATGGCGTCGCCATAGCGGCGCACCTTGTCGTCCACGAGGCAGGGCTCATCCTTCACGATGATACCGAAACGGTTCTTGCCGGGGATGGCGGTGTGATCGAGGACGGCGGCGACGCCGGGCAGCGCGCGGGCCTTCTCGAGATTCAGCTTTTTGATGTACGCGTGGGGAACGGTGCTGCGGAATACGCCGCCGTAGAGCATGTCGGGCATGTAGTAGTCCGCGGCGAACTTCGCGCGGCCGAGCACCTTGTCGAGCGAGTCGACCTTGATATGGTCACGGCCGAGAATGGCTACGTCTCTCATGCTTCGGCCTCCTCTCCGCGCATTCTGGCAGCGGCCAGAAGCACAGCGTCGTTGATCTTGGCATAGCCGGTGCAGCGGCAGAGGTTGCCGCTGATGGCAAGCTTGACCTCGTCGCGCGTCGGGTTGGGGTTCTTCTTGAGAAGAGCCTCGGCGGTAAGGATCATGCCGGGGATGCAGAAGCCGCACTGCACGGCGCCGGCGTCCATAAACGCCTGCTGCACCACGTCGGGCTGGCCGTCCTTGCTGATGCCCTCGAGCGTGATGATGTCCGCGCCGTCGGCCTGTCCGGCCAGAATGCAGCAGCTCGTCACGGGCTCGCCGTTGTAGATCACGGTGCAGGCGCCGCACTCGCCCTCGCTGCAGCCTTCCTTGACGCTCGTAAGGCCAAGGTTGTTGCGCAGCACGTCGAGCAGGCGGTGGTTCGGTTCGACCTCGACGGTCACCGGCTCGTGGTTAACGGTGAAATGAATGGTGATCTTTTTCAAAATCCCTGCACCTCCTCGATATTCAGCTTGCGGAGCACATCGGCAAACAGGTGCTTGTAAACACCCTGGATGCTCTCCTTCTTATAGAACACGGAGGCACGGGACTTGTTCGCTTCGTAAACCTGATCGTGCATGATCGGCAGGCACTCGAGCATGGTCTCCCAGCTGAGCTTCTTGCCGACAAGATACTCCTCGCAGCCCTTGTAGCGCTGCGGATAACGCGCCATGGCGCCCGCCCGCATGGAGCAGTAGGTGCACACGCCGTTATCGTCGACCGTCACAACCATGCCGCCGCCGATGACGCTGATGGCGAGCGCGCGGCGCTTGCCCAGCTTGTAGAACGCGGTTGCGGTGTGCTTCGTATCGGGCAGCGGGAACGAGACCTCGGTCATGAGCTCGTCCGGCTGCAGGATGTTGCGCTTGCGGTCGGGAGAGGACAGGAATTCGTTGATGTTGATCGTGCGCTCGCCGCGGACACTCTTGATGGTGACGTCGGCGTTGAGCGTAACGCACGCGGCCAGACCGTCGCCCGCCACGGACGACTGGCAGATGTTGCCGCCGATCGTGCCGAGATTGCGGATCTGGGGCGAGCCCACCTGGCGGCAGGCGTCGTAGAGAATGTGGACATTCTCACGGATGATGTCGTTGGCCGCTATCTCTGCATGAGAGGTAAGAGCACCGATCCGGACGATGCCGTCCTCGACCTTGATGTAGTTGAGCTCGGTGAGCTTCTTCAGGTCGATAACAACAGCCGGCTTTGCCTTCCACTCATTGAGTTCCAGCGTAAGGTCGGTGCCGCCGGCGATGCAGGCGACGCTGTCCTTATACTGGTCCAGCAGAGTGAGCGCCTCGACCACGGTAGTAGGTGCGTAGAAATCAAATGGTCTCATGCGCGGTTTTCCCCCTTTTAAATGTGCTGCTTTTGCTGCTTATCCTCCGCCGGAGCGGGCGGCGGTCTGCCGCCCGTCCCGGTTTGGAATACTTTATTTTACTCCAGTTCGCCGCGGATTTCAACACCCATCAGCTTTTCCCAAAGCTTGATGACGGCGGACATATCCTCCATGCCGTAACCGGCGGCGCGGGCCTGCTCGTAAACGGCGGTGCAGGTGGCGCTCATCGGGATGGGCATCTTGACGCCGCGGGCAGCTTCCTGCGCGAGGGTCAGGTCCTTGTACTGCACGTCCATCGCAAAGCCCGGCTCGAACTTGTCGGGCATGATGAACTTCTTCATCTTCGCATCGACAACGTAGCTGTTGCCGGAGGAGGTGGAGATAACGTCGTACATGGTCTTGTTGTCGAGACCGAGCTTCGCGCCGAGCACGAGAGCTTCGGCGAGAGACGCCATGTTCGCGCCGAGCAGCATGTTGTTGACGATCTTCATCGCATCGCCCATGCCGGCGCCGCCGATGCGCATGATGCGCTTGCCGATGGCTTCGAGAACGGGCTTGGCCTTCTCAAAGGTCTCCTCGTCCGCGCCGCACATAATGGTCAGCGTGCCCTTCTGCGCGCCGATGGTGCCGCCGGAAACCGGAGCGTCCATGTACTTCACGCCGTGCTCGGCGGCGACCTTCGCCATCTTCTGGGTGGTGCCGGGAGCGACGGAGGACATGTCAACGATGATCGTGCCGGGCTTGCAGTGGGCCAGAACGCCCTTGGGGCCGCACATAACGGCCTCGACGATCGCGCCGTTGGGGAGCATGGTGAAGCCGATGTCCATGTTGGCGGCGACTTCGAGATTGTCCTTGCAGCCGATGGCGCCTTCGGCGACCTTCTGCTCCACGAGTGCGGGGACGAGGTCGCTCACGTAGGTCTCAAAACCAGCCTTGATAACGTTGCTGCACATATGGCCGCCCATACGGCCCAGTCCGATAAAACCGACTTTCATTGGAAAAGATCTCCTTTAAAATATTTGCAAGATTGTATTGCCGAATGTTACTGCGCGCTCCGCTCAAACGTAAGGCGCTCGCCCTGAATATCCGCGTACATGCGGAGAAGGTTGCCGTTTTTCCACTGGCGCTCCGTCTCCTCGTACACCTGCGCGAGACCGCGCTTTTTCTCCTCCGGGAGCAGCGGCTCGACCGCGGTGACGATGCGGAGATCCGCAATGTCGCTCTCGGGCTCAATATCTCCGGCGAGACAGGTATACACCCGCGGAGATTCGATATACGAGCAGTTCGCGATGTGCGTGGCGCAGGCGTCCGCGAGAGCGCACCGCCGCGAAAAGACCGTGACGCCTCCGGCGATGCCGCGCGTCAGGCTGCGGCCGCCGAGACCGCTCGTACACACGCCGCCGATGCCGTCCTCCGCACGAATCTCCACGACCTCCGTAACGTAGCCGTTGAGATCGGGCAGTATGCCCATGCGGATGGAGCGTCCCTCGCCGAGCCGCAGCGCCACGTCGCCGCCGTTGTTGACGGCCACGAGATCTGCGCCGCGGGCGAAGAGCCAGTCCGCCATGGCGTCCGCCACCGTTCCGGCGACCGCCGCCATGGGCGTGAGCGTGGGCTCTTCCGTCGCAAGGACGGATTCCGCCATGACGCGGGGCAGCCCGGTCAGATCGGAATAGTCCATGCCGTCCGGGTACTGCCGCAGTATGGGCAGCGCCCCGGCGATCTCGGCGAGCGATTCGCGCAGAAACGGGAAGGCCGACGCCGCAAGATCGCTGAGATTTTCGTCTCCGCGCCGGGCAGTCACCACCATGGATGCCGGGCCGTAATCAAAGAATACGCGCCCGTCATCCAGGATGCGGAAGGCTTCGTCCATCAGTGCTTCTGATACTCGGGGAAGTCCTCGACGTTCTTGATGTGGTTCATGTGGCCGCCGATCTTCGCGTAATCTTCCTTCGTCATGGTGTACTCCACGGGGGCGACGGTCGCCGGAGTGGGCACCCAGGTGAAGGCGTGGTTGACGACCTTCGCGGTATCAACGATGAAGTTGATGCCGCCGCCGGGGTAAACGTAAGCGGGAGCGCCGCCGATGGTCAGGTGCGCCTTGCCGGCGTGCACGGCCTCGGTGATGGCGATCGGGTGGTGGCAGACGCCGCCGCGGGCGGAGCCGCCGGTGCCGCCGCAGTACATAACGCTCGTGTTGGAGCTCTGGCAGTTGCTCTTGATGGCGTCGACAACGCACTGCGCCTTCTCGGTCATCGGGATCTCCTTCACGTCGCCGTCGGCCTGAACCTCGAAGAGGGCGCCGACTTCGCCGGTGGTGTTGGTGACGAGAATGGTCATGCCGGCGTGAGCAAGGCTCATGTCAACGCTCTTGATGGCGTCGCGCGGCGTCTGGAGAACGGTGCCTCCGATGCCGTCGCCGTGGCCGCCGAAGTAACGGCCGACGGTGCTCTTGGTGGCGTTGGGGACAACGCCGGACCAGGTCATGCCGACTTCCTTGCCGGCGAGATGCTCGCTGAAGAGGCCGGTGACGTGGTGGTCGATGACGATGCACTCGTCCACGCACTTCTTCATGACGTCGGCAAGCAGGCCGATCGTGGCGCTGCCGCAGCCGATACGCATCGTGGTCTCCTGGGTGCCGTTGATGATGGGAGCGACGCCCTGCTGGCAGACGATCTTGATCATCTTGGGCTTGCCGGTCTCGTGGTCAGCGGTCTTGACGGTCAGCTCGACCTGCTCGCCGTTGGCAAGAGCGACAATGGTGCGGGCGGTGGCAAAGCCGCCGTCCTTCGCGGTCAGGCGGTTCGCGCCGCCGACGTAGATCATCTTGGAGCCGTATTCCTCAGTATGTACGAGACCGACGGGCTTGCCTTCGCAGTAAACGGTGTCGCCCTCTTCGCCGATGTAGGTGTTGGTGTCGAGCTTGACGAGAACGCCGGAGTAGCTCAGCGGAGCCTCGGTCACGGTGGTGATAACGTCAACGCCGTCGCGCTTCTCGCAGACGATGTGCGGAGCCGGACGGATGCAGGGGTAGTTGGTGCCGGCGCCCACGGCGGTGATGATGGGCTTGACGATCTTCGGATCGATCTCGAGCTGGGGCTTGCCCTCCACGACGAGAGCGCGGTTGCGGACCAGACGGCCGCCCTCGTTGGTGTAGCGCTTGCAGGCGCCGGTGGAGCCAACGGGAACTTTGCACTGGATGGAGCAGGAATGGCACTGCACCATGCCCTCGGTCTTCTCGGCGCCGTCGATGGCTCCGAACGGGCAGACGCGGCGGCAGACGTTGCACTCAACGCACATGTCCGTGATGGTGACGACTTTCTTGCCGTCCGCACCCGGCTCGACGGTGATCGCACCGATGGGGCAGTTCTTTGCGCAAATCTGGCACTTCTTGCATTTTTCCTGATTGATTTTCAGCATGTCACGCTCTCCTTTTAATAATGTATACCTATCCCATGCGCTGGATAATCTCTCATATATATTAATATCGCAAACCCCTATTTTTTTCAAATACATAATTTGTAGGCAATTTGCGGTATTCATATGCAAACTATAACGAAGGGACTAATGTTCGCTGAAAATTACATTGCGTTTTTGTGCACAATGAACATTTGGCAAAACCGTTTTGACAACTCTTGCAATTTGTCGTCTTTTTTTGCATAATACTTATACAGTTTGTATGCCGTTGGAAACGGCATTTTGCCCGGAGGAAGGGAAAAAATGGATACTGCCATGGATAATCGCACGGTCTCGTGCGTGCTTCTGGCCGCGGGAGCGGGCTCGCGCTTCGGCGGTGGAAAGCTTCTCGCGGAATTTGACGGCAAACGGCTTTTTGAGCGTGCAATGAACGCGCTGCCGGAGGAACTTTTCGCGCGCGTCGCGGTCGTGTCCGGCTGTGAGGATATCCTCGCCGAGAGCGAGCGCCGCGGCTTTCTCGCCGTGCGGAACGATGCGCCGGAGCAGGGCGTTTCCCTCTCCATCCGTCTGGGGCTTGCAGCCGCAAAGCCTTGCAGCGCCGTGCTTTTTCTCGTCGGCGACCAGCCGCTGCTCCAAAAGGAGAGCGTGCGCCGCATCCTTGAAGCAGGCGCGGCGCACCCCGAAAAAATCATCGCGCCGGAAGCGCCGGACGGGCGGCTCGGCAACCCCTGCCTCTTCCCTGCCGCGTTTTTCCCGGAGCTTTCCGCGCTTGAGGGAGACCGCGGCGGAAAGCGCGTCATCCGCGCCCACCCGGAGGCACTTTTCACCGTTCCTTTGCCGGAAGAAGAGCTCTTCGATACCGACACAAAAGAGGAACTTCAGCGGCTGAAAAAAGCATAGTTTTCTTAAATAGAACGTCAAAGCGCAACAAAACCGCCGGTACGACATGTCGTACCGGCGGCTTGAATTTTATCGGATATTACACAATACCCTGATGCAGCATCGCGTCCGCGATCTTGAGGAAGCTCGCGATATTCGCGCCGACGACGAGATTTCCGGGCTGACCGGCCTCGACGGAGGCGTCGTACGCGGCCTTATAGATGCCGCGCATGATGTTGTGCAGGCGCTCGTCCACTTCCTCGAACGTCCAGCTCAGGCGCATGCTGTTCTGGGTCATTTCGAGCGCAGAGGTCGAAACGCCGCCGGCGTTCGCCGCCTTGGCCGGGCTGACGGGGATACCCGCCGCCTGCAGCATGGCGACCGCTTCGAGCGTGCAGGGCATGTTCGCGCCCTCGGTGAGGATCATGGCACCGCCGTCGATGATCTTCTTCGCCTCGGCCACGTCCACCTCGTTCTGCGTCGCGCACGGGAGCGCCACGTCGCACGGCACATCCCAGATATTGCGGCAGCCCTCGTGATACGTCGCGCCTTCCACCTCGTCGGCGTAGACCTTGATGCGCGCGCGGCGGTTCTGCTTGATGTCCTTGATGAGATCGAGCTTGATGCCGTCGGGATCGTGGACATAGCCGTTGGAGTCGGACATGCACACAACCTTGCCGCCGAGCTGCATGGCCTTTTCCGCGGCGTAGGTCGCCACGTTGCCGCTGCCGGAGACGATGACGGTCTTGCCCTCAAAGGAGGTGTTGAGCTGGTGGTGGAGCACCTCGTCGGTGAAGTAGCAGATGCCGTAGCCGGTGGCCTCGGTGCGCACGAGCGAGCCGCCGTAGGAGAGGTGCTTGCCGGTGAGCGTCGCAGCGTCAAACTGGTTGGTGATGCGCTTCATCTGGCCGAACATGTAGCCGATCTCGCGGCTGCCGACGCCGATATCACCGGCGGGGCCGTCGGTAAACTGGCCGATGTGGCGGTAAAGCTCCGTGATGAACGCCTGGCAGAAGCGCATGATCTCGCCCTCGCTCTTGCCGTGGGGGTCGAAGTCCGAGCCGCCCTTGCCGCCGCCGATGGGCAGCGTCGTGAGGCCGTTTTTCAGATTCATCTCAAAGCCGAGGAACTTCATGACCGAGAGGTTGACCGACGGATGGAAGCGCAGTCCGCCCTTGTAGGGGCCGATGGCGGAGTTGTACTGCACGCGGTAGCCGCGGTTGACCTGCACCTTTCCGGCGTCGTCCACCCAGGTGACGCGGAACGTGATGATCCGGTCGGGCTCAACAAAGCGCTCAAGAATGGCATTTTTCTCCCACTCGGGATGCTTATCCACGATGCCTTCCAGGCTCTCGAGGAACTCCCGGATGCACTGGTGGAACTCGGGGGCGTTGGGATCGCGGGCAAGCACCTGATCGTATACCCGCTGGAGATAGGCGTTTTTCAGCATAAATTATGTTCTTCCTTTCGGTTTCTTTTCAATTACTTGCGGCAGAATACAACGAGCTGCTCGGCAGAGGTAACGCCGTTCGCCTCGTATTCCTCGTTGAGCCACGCGGCCTCCGCCGCGAGGAAGGCGTGCGCCGGGTTGCTCTCGTACTTCTTGAGATTTTCCGGCACGGCGGCGATGCGCTCGCGCAGCTTGGCGACAACCTTGGGATCGTCGATGAGATCGCACAGCGTCTTTTCCACCGTGAGCCCCGCGTTGCGGGCGAGCCAGAGAATCTCGCTCTTCGAGTACGTCGGGTGGTGGTAAATACCGTCGATGGTGTGCATCGTGCAGTCGATGTCGTGGAGGATCCAATGCGTGAGACTGGCCTTGGGCTGGCCGTCGTTGTACATCTCGCTGAGGATGATGAGTCCGCCGGGCTTCACAACGCGCTTCATCTCCGAAAGCAGCGCCGCGAGATCGGGGATGTGGTGCAGGGAGTTGCCGATGGCGACAACGTCAAAGGTGTTGTCCTCGAAATCCATATGGCACGCATCGCCGAGAACAAAGCTCACCGGCATCCCGGCGCACTTCTCTCTTCCCTTTTCGAACATCTTGTCGGAGCGGTCGAGCGCGGTGATCTCCCGGCAGCTGCCGAAGCCGGCGTACATCTCCTTGGCGAACGCGCCGTCGCGCGTGGCGACGTCCAGCGCCTTTTCTACGCGGAGCGAAGAAAGCTCCTGCCGCAGTTTATCCATGAGGGGTTCCTCCTGTTACTTCTATTATAGAGATAGAATCGATTGGCCGGTCTCCCGAAAGAGCCGGTACATTTCATTATACCGGTGCGGCATGGTTTTTGCAAGCGCGAACTTGGAAAATTGCGTTTTTTTCCGTTTTCCCGGTTCGTCCGGCGCATGTTGACAGATATGTGCATCAATTCCCGCAATTTTTAAATGCATCCGCATCGTTTCATTCTTTTTTAAAAAGGGCTTGCATTTTGGAGGCGTGTGTGTTATATTATTTTCTGCAAAGAATAATTCTTGTTAGAGAATAT
>CAVIVK010000084.1:0-11612 GCA_963645975.1 Bifidobacteriaceae bacterium
TGCTTCAAGCAAACAGCAAATAAACTTACTAACGGCCGCATTCCCATTCAGGAATGCGGCCGTTAGCCTGTTAAAGAAGCTCGCCCCTTGGCGAGCTTCTTTAACAGGCTGAGATTTCGCCCGCAGACACATTGTCTGCGGGCGAAATCTATGCTTTCTTTGAAATTGTGGGCAATTGCACGGCTCAATCCTTATATGCGATGCACTCGTCGAAGATTGCGGCGGCTGCGTCCTTGTGCGCCGCGCTCGAGCACTTCGAGGCGATGACCGCGGCGAGAATACCGGCGGCAAAGCCGGGGACGATCTCGTACACCCCCGTGCTCTTGAAGAGCACGAGCCACAGCACGTCCACCGCCGCGCCCACGACGATGCCCGCCGCCGCGCCGGAGAACGTGAAGCCGCGCCAGAAGAGGCTCAGCACGATGACCGGGCCGAACGATGCGCCGAAGATGCCCCAGGCGTTCTCGACGAGCGACATGATCGTGCCGCTGCCGGGATCGGAGGCGATGAGCAGTGCGGCCACGGCGATCACGAGCACCACGATGCGCCCAACCCAGAGCATTTCCTTGTCGGTGCTCTGTCCCTTGCGGATCACGGGCTTATACACGTCGCTCGCAAACGCGCTCGACGCGGCAAGCAGCTGCGAATCGGCGGTGCTCATCGCGCCGGCCAGAATGGCGCTGAGCAGCAGGCCGGAGATGAGACCCAGCCACGGGCCGGTGAAGATTTTCCGCACGATGGCGATGAAGATGGTGGAGCTCTCCTGCCCGTCGCCGAGGAAGAGGTGCGCCACAACCGACACGAGCACCGCGAACACGAGAATGAAGAACGTCCAGCCGATGCCGACCTTCGCGGCTTTTTTGAGCTCCTTGCCCGATTTCACGGACATGAACCGGATGATGATGTGCGGCATACCGGCATAGCCGAGACCCCAGCCGAGACCGGAGAGAATGTCCTGCCAGGAGGTCATCATGTTCCAGTAGCCCGCGGGCAGCGATCCGGCGGTCGTGCCGCTCTTTTCCATCATGCACAGCGCGACGATCGGCGCGGCGAAAAGCGAGCCGAGCATCAGCAGCCCCTGGAAAAAGTCCGTCCAGCACACGGCGTTGAAGCCGCCGAGGAATGTGTACCCCACGATGATTACCGCTGCGGCGTACATTGCGATCTGCGCCGGGACGCCGAGCACCGTTTCAAAAAGCGTGCCGCACGCCTTGATGCTGCTCGCAGAATATACAGTATACGCCACGAGGAAGATCACCGCGCTGATGATCTGCAGCGCGCGGGAGCTCGCCTTAAAGCGGTTCGTGAGATACTGCGGGATCGTGATTGAGTCGCCGCACACGATGGAGAACGAGCGCAGCCGCGGCGCAATGAAGATCCAGCTGAGCGAGTAGCCGATGAAGAGTCCCACCGGAATCCACGCTTTACCCATGCCGTAAGCATAAATGGATGCCGGCATGCCCATGAGCACCCACGCGCTCATGTCGCTCGCGCCTGCCGAAAGGCCGGACACCCACGCGCCCATTTCGCGCCCGCCGAGGAAGTAGTCCTTCTCTCCGGCGTCCTTGCTGCGCACGAAAAACCAGATGCCGATACCCAGCATAAACGCCAGATACAGGATAAACATCATAAGCTCCGAAAAATTCATATTTCTTCCCCCTTGACAGTTGACGCATTACATTTTATAATGCATTACATTATCGATAAAAATGTTATGGGCGTACTATACACCTTAATGCGCTAAATTGCAAGAGGAAATTTTCATGGATACGAAAAAATATGAAGTTTTTGAAAAAACGGTGGAGCTCTCGTCGCTGACGAAGGCGGCGGAGGAGCTGGGGCTGACGCAGTCGGGCGTGAGCCACATCATTGCCGCGCTCGAGGAGGAATTCGGCTTTCCTTTATTAACGCGCAGCCGCACGGGTGCGCGTCTGACGCCGGAGGGCGAGAAGATCATGCCGTTTCTGCGGGACATCCTCCGCTCGCAGGAGCAGCTCGACCAGACGGCGGCAGAGCTGCGCGGTCTTTCGGCGGGAACGGTGCGCATTGCAACGTTCACGAGCGTGGCGGTGCATTGGCTGCCGGGGATGATGCAGGAGTTTCAGACGCTCTATCCGCATGTGGAGTTTAAGCTCTTCAACGGCGACTATCACGACGTTGACCGCTGGCTCACGGACGGGAGTGTGGACGTCGGGTTCGTCACGCTGCCGACGGCGCTGCGGTGCGAGTGCATCCCGCTGCGGGAGGACCGGCTTCTCGCCATACTGCCGGAGAACCATCCGCTGGCGAAAAAGGACGTCTGCCCGGTAAAAGAGGTTGCGGCGCTGCCGTTCATATCGCTGCTGGAATCCTCGGACGATGATGCGCGCCGTGCGCTTGACGCCGCCGGCGTGAAGCCGAATGTGCGCTTTACAACCAAGGACGACTACGCCATCCTCGCCATGGTTTCGCAGGGGCTCGGCGTGAGCATCGTGCCGGAGCTTTTGCTGCAGGGCCACCGCGACGGCATTGCCGTGCGGGAGATGACGCCGCCCTCGAGCCGGGCGATCGCGCTGGCCGTCCCCGCCGGCGGGCGTGCCGGCCCGGCCACGCGCCGCTTCGCGCGCTTTGCGGAGGAATGGGTGAAGAAAAACGATCCGCAGAGGGGATAATAGAAAAAGACAAGCCGCCGGTAGACCCGGCGGCTTGTGCTATAGAGATTCATTTTCCAAATAGGAAAACCCCACCGTTCCATAGGAACGGTGGGGTTTGGTGGACGATACAGGACTCGAACCTGTGACCCTCCGCACGTCAAGCGGATGCTCATACCAGCTGAGCTAATCGTCCGAATTTTTCAAGGCAAGGGGTATTATACAAAAGATAATACCCCTTGTCAACAGTTTTTGCACTCTTTTTCGGAAAAATTCTCTGCCGATCAGCCCGGCGTGGACGATGCTTTGGCATAAATAATGCTGTCCCACTCAAGGTTGTCCTGCTCGTAGGTGTCAGGATCGTACAGGTTTTCTGTGAGATACGCCGCCTGGTAGGCCGGGACGTACACAGTCACATAGTCCTGCAGGCCGCCGCACTCAGCGATGATCGTGGCGTGAACCGTCATGTTCGGCGACGCGCCGACGACGGTCACGATGCCGCGGTCATCCACGGTGAGGATCTTTTCGTTGCTGCTGCGCCACGTAACGACAAGGCTTTCGTCATCCGGGAAGATTCTCACATCAAAGTCGATCGAGATTTCACCGGCGCGCGTCAGCGAGGCTTCGTGGTTTTTGAGCGTGTTGTTGAGGAACGTGATTGCCATCTGCTCAATGGCCGGCGTGGGGCTGGCCTCGGGCGTCGGTTCGGGCGAGGGGCTGGGCGTCGGCAGATCGGCCGCGCTGTAAACGATCTGGCTGCCGGGATTGTTCGTCACGGACGGGCGGTTGGAGTTGGAACCGGAGTCCTTCCCTCCGCCGGCGATGAGGACGACGACCGCGAGAATTACGGCGATGAGGAGAATGCCGCCGAAGATAAGCTGCCAGCGGATGTCGGCGCCGGCACGGCGGGACGCGGCGGTGTTCGGCGTGGCGGATGCGGTCGTATACGGTACGCGGTTCGGCTGATTCTGCCGGGGCGTGCCGCAGTTCGGGCAGCGATTGCGCAGTCCGGAGTATTTCTGGCCGCAGCGGCGGCAGGTGGTTTCCGGAATGAAGCCCATAGGATGACCTCCTTCGTATAATAAAAACTGCATAATTTCGGAATTTATACTATTCCACAGTAGCGTGTGTATTTTACTATACGAATCGGTCTCTGTCAAGTTTTCCCAGTATTTGGAGGCTTCCCGGGCGCTTTCAGAGCGCGAGCGTGCCGGATTCGTCCTCGAGAAGGATCAATATCTTCTCCTGCGCGCCGGTCATCGCATTCACATAGAGGAGATAATGCCGCCCGTCTTCCGTTTCGCAGATGAGCTCGCGGCAGTAGATCTCCTCTGCGCCGGACGTTGGGATAACGGTGAGTTTTTCGCTCTTCACAGTCAGCCCCTCTCCGGCCATCGCACGGGCGTCCTCCTCCGAAATTGAGGGCGCGGGAAGATCGCGCCCGGCGTGCGACGTGAGATAGGCCTCCGCATCAAAGCGCAGCATTTCGCCGGTGTCCATGGCGATGGCGAGCTTGACCATGTCCGGATAGCACATCACGCCGTTCTGCTCGGCGCAGTACGTTACGGTGAGCACGTGGTCTTTGAGAATATGATAGCTCTCCTTCATGCCGCGGTAGCCGTGCGCGGAGAGAAATTCCGCGGCCTTTTCGAGTGCGGCGTCCGCCGTGATGGCCGAGCGGACCGGCGTGCGCTGCGAGAGGGCGCGCACGACGTAGCCGCCCTTCCGGCTGACGCTTACGGTATAGTCCCCGCCGGTAAATCGGTAGACGGGAATTTTGCCGTCGCTTTCCCCGGCGGCAGAGACAAGATTGCTGCGCAGCCCCAAAAATCCTGCCGCGACGAGCGCGGCGGCGTCCGCCGTCACTTCGCGCGCGTCCTTTATCATGCGCGGCTCGCGCTCGGCCACGGAGGCGGAAAACGGCCCGTCGTATACGAGCGCCGGCATTTCCGGAAACTCCTGCTCCATGCCGAGAAAGCTGTCGCCGAGCGAGGGAAGAGCGTCGTCCATCGCCGCGGCGGCGCGCGTGCTCACAAGTCCCCCGGCGACATCGGAGCGCAGCTGCGCCAGATTGCCGGAGAGGAGCGCGGCCGTGTCGCCGAGCGCACGCAGATTTTCCCGCGCCTCCTCGGTCACATCGTCGCCCCCGCTGCTCTCCCGGAGGAGCCAAAGCGCATAATCGCCGGTCTTGGCAAAAAACGACGCTGTGTTTTCCAGCTCCATGAGCGGGATGGAGAGCGACGAGAGCGCCGCGCTCGCCGTCTGTGCGCGGGAATAGACCTCCGCGCAGAGCGAGGCGGTGATGGCCGGGCTCACGGCGTATTGCGATTTTTCCAGCGCCGCGGAAAGGCCGTCCGCTGCGGCGCACAGCTCCGAAAAGGCGTATTCCCCGCGGTAGCGCTCCTCCCGCTCGGCGGTCACGGCGCGGCGGTAGAAAAGGACGCTTGCCGCGCCAAGCGCAACGGTTGCGGCGGCGAGGAAGGAGATAATTCGTATGGTCGTTCGTTTCTTCATAATAATACAGCACCTCTTTTCGCTTAGTATGGCGAAAAGAGGCGCTGTTTTGCCGAATTTCTTCGACCTTATTTTGTCATTTTTCCAGTTTCTCGATGCCCTTGTCGATGCGCGCGAGCGTTTCGGCCTGGCCGAGAATGTGGCAGATCTCCACGGCGCCGCCGGGTGTCACGGCCTCGCCGGAAACGGCGATGCGCACCGGCCACATAACGAGAGCGTTCTTGCAGCCAAACTCCGTCGCCGCGCCGATCAGGCAGTCATGCACGGCCTCCTCCGTCCACTCGGTGATGGCCGCGAGACGCGGGCGCATCTTTTTGAGCATGTCGAGTGCGACGGTCTCGTCGCACTTGGACTTCTTGTGGATGTAGAGCGCGGTGTCGTACTCGGGCAGCGTGTCGAAGAAGCCGAGCTTCTCGGGAATGTCCGAAAGCTTTTCCGTGCGCTGCTGCAAAATGGCGGCGATGAGGGCGCTATCGTAGCTTTCGGTCTTGACGGCCTTGCGGATCCAGGGCTCCGCCGCGCGCGCGAACGCCTCGGGGGACATGGCCTTGATGTATTCGCTATTAAAGTACGTAAGCTTTTCGATATCGAAAATCGCCGGGGACTTCGAGATGCGGGACATATCAAACGCCTCCGCGAGCTCGTTGATCGAGAAAATCTCCCGCTCGCCGCCGGGCGCCCAGCCGAGGAGCGCGACATAGTTCACGATCGCCTCGGTGAGGAAGCCCTGCGCGACAAGATCCTCGTACGAGGGGTCGCCGTGGCGCTTGGACATCTTGTTGTGCGCGTCGCGCATGACGGGCGAGCAATGCACGTAGCTCGGCACATCCCAGCCGAGACCTTCGTAGAGCAGGTTGTACTTCGGTGCGCTGGAGAGATACTCGCTGCCGCGCACGACGTGCGTGATGCCCATGAGATGGTCGTCAATGACGTTGGCGAAGTTGTAGGTCGGCAGACCGTCGCGCTTGATGAGCACCTGGTCGTCCAGATCGGCGTTCGGCGCGGTGATGTCGCCGAAAATCTCGTCGTGGAACGTCGTTTCGCCCTCGTGGGGGATCTTCTGGCGGATGACCCACGGCATACCGGCGTCGAGACGGCGCTGCACCTCCTCCGGGGAAAGATCGCGGCAGGGATCGTCCTTGCGGGTAAAGTCGCCGGAGTCCTCCTCGGATTCGGTTTTGTCGCAGAAGCAGTAGTAGGCGTGGCCGCGCTCCACGAGGCGCTTGGCGTAGGGAAGATAGGTGTCGCGCCGCTCGGTCTGCACATACGGGCCGACCGGGCCGCCGACGTCCGGGCCTTCGTCGTGGTCAAGGCCGCAGTCGCGCAGCGTCTTATAAATGACCTCGACCGCGCCTTCCACCTGGCGGGACTGATCGGTGTCCTCGATGCGGAGCAGGAACTTGCCGTGCGCGTGGCGCGCGATGCACCAGGTATAGAGCGCCGTGCGCAGATTGCCTACGTGCATATAGCCTGTGGGGCTCGGCGCGAAGCGCGTGCGCACTTCGCCGCGGGGAATGCGCTCCTCCATTTTCTCAAACCATGTATTGTCCATTGCAAAAGCCTCCTGAAGCTTTTTCGTATTCCGAGAAACCCCTCCGTCAAAAAACTGTGTTTTTTGCCACCTCCCCTGTTAGGGGAGGCAAGCAAAATTTCAAATAACGAACTTGGCTCCCCTCAACAGGGGAGCTGGCAGCCGTAAGGCTGACTGAGGGGTTTTCCTTTTATGACGAGAGAATCCATACATTTTCTCATCATATTGGATAGGCTTCATATTGTCAAGCCAAAACCGGCGTGATATAATGCCATAATAATTAAATAAGGTGCAAAATAAAACCTTAGTTATTATGTAAGAAAGGAAAGAATCATCATGGAAGAAGCTGCCCGCAAAAAAATCATATTCTCCGGCATCCAGCCCTCCGGCGATCTTACGCTCGGCTCGTATATGGGGGCGATCAAGAACTGGGTGGCGCTCTCCGATGAATATGAATGCTACTACTGCATCGTAGACATGCACGCCATCACCGTCCGGCAGGTGCCGGCCGATCTGCGCCGCCGTGCGCTTTCACAGCTTGCGCAGTATATCGCCTGCGGTCTTGACCCGAAGAAGAACACTCTGTTTATCCAGAGCCATGTCCCCGCGCACGCGCAGCTCGGCTGGGTGCTCGACTGCTACACCATGTTCGGTGAACTTTCCCGTATGACGCAGTTCAAGGATAAGTCTGCCAAAAACGCGGATAATATTAACGCCGGCCTCTTCACGTATCCCGCGCTCATGGCCGCGGACATCCTGCTCTATCAGACCGACCTTGTCCCCGTCGGCGGCGACCAGAAGCAGCACGTGGAAATCTGCCGCGATATCGCAATGCGCTTTAATAACATCTACGGCGACGTGTTCACCATTCCTGAGCCCTACATCCCGCCCACGGGCGCGCGCATCATGAGCCTTACGAGCCCGGAGAATAAAATGTCCAAGTCCGACAAGGACCCCGGCGGGTGCATCTATATCATGCAGTCCCCGGACGACATTATGCGCTGCTTCAAGCGCGCCGTGACGGACTCCGAGACCGGCCACTGCGTATACGCGAGCCCCGAGAAACCGGGCGTAACGAACCTTATGCAGATCTACAGCGTCTGTACCGGTAAGACCATGGACGAGATCGAGGCCGAATTTGACGGCAAGGGCTATGGCGCCTTCAAGCCCGCCGTGGGCGAGGCCGTGGTGGAAACGCTGCGCCCCATCCGCGAGGAGGCCGAACGCCTCATGAAGGACAAGGCGTATCTCGAAGACGTTCTGCGCGACGGCGCGGAGCGGGCGGCCTATACCGCCAACCGCACGCTGCGCAAGGTCTATAAAAAGATCGGCTTCGTGCAGATTTAATTTTTGGCTGATTCAAGGCGGCGCGGCGCGTTTTGTTGAACGCGCCGTGCTGTCAGAAAGGAACGGGAATGCTCCCTGCTCTGGCTCTGCGGCTGCGGGTGCGTGTGCTGCTCGCGCTGCTCGCCGCGGCGGCGGTGTGTCTGCTTGCCACGCCCGCCGTGCGAAAATTTGCCTGCAAGATCGGCGCGATGGACATGCCGGGCGAGTCCCGGCGCGTTCACGACCATCCGATCCCCCGGCTCGGCGGGCTGGCGCTGTTTGCCGGCTTTCTTGCCGGGGTGCTGCCGTTTACGGGCATTGACGAGCCGGTGCAGGGCATCCTGCTCGGCAGCGTTATCATCGTTGTGACCGGCGCGGTGGACGATCTCGTTTCGCTCCGCCCGTGGGTCAAGCTCCTTTTTCAAATCGTCGCCGCCGTTATCGCCATCCGGCACGGCGTCGTGATCCGCATTCTCACAAATCCTGGCGACGCCTCCGCCGAGGCGATCGCTCTCGGCGCGCTGAGCGTTCCGGTGACGCTTTTGTGGATCGTCGGCATGACGAACGCATTGAATCTCATCGACGGGCTCGACGGGCTCGCCGCGGGCGTGTGCGGTATTGGGTGCGCCTCGATGCTCGCGGTATCGCTCTTCCTCCCGGAGGCGACGGAGATTTCCGTGCTCGTCGCCGCGCTCGGCGGGGCGTGCCTGGGGTTTCTCCCGTTCAACACCAATCCCGCCAAAATCTTCATGGGCGATTCCGGCTCGCTGCTTCTGGGCTACGTGCTTTCCACGGCGTCGGTGCTCGGCCTATTTAAAATGTACACGCTCGTCGCGTTTGCGGTGCCGGTGCTCACGCTCGCCCTGCCGCTTACGGACACCGCGTTCGCCATCATCCGGCGGCTGAGCCGGGGCGAGAGTCCGTTCCACCCCGACCGCGGCCACATCCACCACCGGCTGCTCGCGCTGGGGCTCACGCAAAAGCAGGCGGTCGCCGTGCTCTATGCCGCCAGCGGCATTCTCGGCGCGGCGGCGGTGCTGCTCGCGGCGAACGCCGCGAAGCGCTTCTGGCTGCTGCTCGGCGCGGTGGCGCTTGCGCTCGGCATATGGCTGTATGTATTTGCGGGGCACCATTTCCCGACCGACCCCGCCGCGAAGAAGCCGGACGAAGAGCAAAAAGAGGACGGCAGCACGAAATCGTGAGCCGTCCCTACAGATCAAAATAGTACGCGCCCAGCGCGATGAGCATTTCCCAATCGCCGCTCTCCCGGTAGAGCAGCCACAAGATCGCCAGCACCAGAAGGTCCTCGGTCTCCAGCCGCTTTGGGTCGAGCCGCTCGAAGATGCCGTCCAGCCCGCTGCGAAGAGACAGCAGCGGCGAGGACGGCGTTTTTTCGCTCTCCGGCGGCGGGGGACGCTCCGGCGCGCTCTCGCGCGGCAGCGGCGATTCGCCCGGCGTCGGCTCGATGGGCGCGGGCTCCTCCACGCGCGTGCGCTCGCCGGTGCTGCCGTTATACCGGTTATAAGCCATCCCCGCGCCCCCATTCCGAAAAGGCCGCCCCCGCGATGCGCGCCGCGCCCGCAATGCGCAGCGCCCGGGAGAGGCGGCGTGCCCGCTCCGCGCTCAGATACGGCGCAAGCGCGTCCGCGAGCTGTTTTTTCCCATTCCCGTTCTGTCCCGACGTAAGGCGCGACAACAGCCCCGGCAGACTTCCTGCGAGACCGCCGAGCAGACCGCCGCCCGGCGGCTCGGGTGCCGCCGGCGCGGCGCTCTCCGACGGGAGATTGCCCATGAGCTTCTGCGCCATGGCCGCGATGCGGCTCATCTCCTCGGGATTGGAGAGCACGGCGTTGAGCCGGTCTTCGATCTCGCTCATTTCTTTCCGAAGTGCGAGAGCTTTTCGGCCAGAGCTTTGCCCTCGTTCGTTGATAAAATCTGCGTGAGCAGCGCTTTGAGCTGCGCGGCGTCGCCGCTGCGTACCGCCCGCTCTGCCGCGGCGGGATCGATCGCCGCGCCGAGCTTTTTCGCCTCGGGCGAGTTCGCCATATCGCGGATCGCGCCGCCCTGCCGCCCGGAGAGCAGCTCCGCGCCCAGCTTTTCCATATCCATCATCCGTTCCACCCCCTGTAGGATTATATGCGGCGGGGAGAAAGAGAGTGCTTTATGCGTATTGCCGTTTTTTCCGATTCCCACGGTGTGACCGAGCCGATGCTCGCTGCCATCGAAGAACAGAAGCCCGACATGGTGCTCCATCTCGGCGACTATGTGCGCGATGCCGAGGCGATCGCGGCGTATTTCCCGTCACTCGATCTGCGGTACGTCCGCGGCAACTGCGATGCCTACTATCATGGCGATGCGGAGGAGAACCTTCTCTTCAACGCCGATGGCGTGCGCATTTTCATGACCCATGGCCACCGCTACAACGTGAAGCTCGGCTACGAAAGCCTTGCGAACGCTGCGCACTTTTCGGGGGCGCAGCTCGCGCTTTTCGGCCACACGCACGAGGCAGACTTTCTCCGCATGGGCGATGTGACGCTCTTCAACCCCGGCTCCGCCGGCATGGGGAGGCAGACCTACGGCAGGATCACCGTGAAAGGGACGGAGTTCAAATGCGAGATTCTCTCCCTCTGAACACTGCGCCGGAGCGCCGGTACTTTGCCGCGGCGGACATTCTCCGCATCCTTTGCATCTTCACCGTGGCGTGGTTCCATATCTGGCAGCAGTCGTGGCTCGATCCGTCGTTCGTGATCGGCGGGCACTATTTTGACCTTCAGCGCATCGTGCGGCGCGGGTATATGCTCGTGGACCTTACGCTGCTGCTCACCGGCTTTCTGCTCTACCGTCCGCTCGTCCGTTCGGATGGAAAAATCGCGGATGTGAAGGGGTTTTATTACCGGCGGCTCTGCCGGATATTGCCGTGCTATCTGCTCGCGGTGCTCGTGGCGGCGGGGTTTGCGCTTGTGCGCGGCTGTGCCATCGGGAGTGCGCCGCTCTGGCGCGATCTTCTCGCGCATCTCACGTTCACGTATACGTTCTCCATGGATACGTATTACTGGACGAGTCTCAATGCTGCGCTCTGGGCCATTGCAGTAGAGATGCAGTTTTATCTCGTTTTTCCGCTGCTTGCCCGCGCCTTTGGAAAGCGCCCGGCACTCACGTTTTCGGCCATGACGCTCGCGGCGCTCGTGAGCCGTGCCCTTGCCGCTACGTGCGCGAAGGAACTCTCCCTCTGGGTGAATCAGCTTCCCTGCATGCTCGATCTTTACGCACTCGGCATGCTCGCGGCGCACCTTCTGGAAAAGCGCGCCGCCGCGCGCGGGCGGTGGGTCTTCCTCCCGCTCGCGCTGCTTGCCCTCTTCGGCGTGTTTTCCGTTCTCTGGCAGCAGAGCGCGGCGGGCGATCCGGATATCAAAATCGCGCAGCTTCTCTGGCGGCTGCCGCTCGGCATCTGCGGCGCGGCGTTTCTCTATTTTGCCGGACGCGCGCCGGAGAGCCTGAATCGCGTTTTTGGAAACCGCGTGGTCCGGTTTTTAAGCGCCATATCCTATAACTTTTATATCTGGCATCAGTTTCTCGCCGTGAAGCTCAAGGAGTTTCACATCCCGGCGTAT
>CAVIVK010000085.1:0-2723 GCA_963645975.1 Bifidobacteriaceae bacterium
AGACCGAAGCCATTGAAAAAATTCTCGAGACCGCCGCCTACCGCGAGGAAAACCCGGAGCTCAAGATCATCGTCTCCGGCTGTCTCGCCCAGCGCTATGCCGACGATATCCGCGCCGAGCTGCCGGAGGTGGACGGCATCATGGGCACCGGCAGCTACAGCGAGGTAGTCTCCGTGGTAGAAGCCGTGCTTGCCGGCGATAAGCCGACGCGCCGCGGCGCGATTAGTGCGCCGCTCCACGACATCCCCCGCGCCATATCCACCGGCCCGAATTGGGCATACCTCCGCATTGCCGAGGGCTGCGACAACCGCTGCGCCTACTGCGTTATCCCGTCGCTGCGCGGAAAGTTCCGCAGCCGCACGAAGGAAAGCATTCTGGAGGAAGCCCGTCTTCTCGCCGCTTCCGGCGTAAAAGAGCTCATCATCGTGGCACAGGATATCACGCGCTACGGCATCGATCTTTACGGTAAAGTCTGCCTGACAGAGCTGCTGAAAGAGTTATGTAAACTTGATTTCTACTGGGTGCGTCTGCATTACCTCTACCCCGAACTCATTGACGATGAGCTCATTGACGAGATTGCGTCCGAGGACAAGATCGTCAAGTATCTCGATATTCCGATCCAGCACATCAACGACACGATCCTCCGCCGCATGAACCGCCGCGGCACGGGCGAGGAGATCCGCGCGCTCTTTCAAAAGCTTCGCGAACGCATTCCGGGGCTTGTGCTGCGCACGTCGCTCATCACCGGACTCCCCGGCGAGGGTGAAGCGGAGTTTGAAGAGCTGTGCGATTTTCTCCGCGAAGCGAAGATCGAGCGCGCCGGTGTGTTCCCCTACTCCCCCGAAGAAGGAACGCCTGCTGCAATCATGCCCGACCGGTGCTCGACCGAGGAGGCGCAGCGCCGCGCCGAGCTCTGCATGGAAATCCAGGCAGAGATTATGGACGGCTTTGCCGAAACCTTCATTGGCCGGGAGCTTGACGTTCTTGTCATGGGCAGAGAGCCGGACGGCACACCGTGGGGACGCAGCGAATACGATTCCCCGGACATCGACAGCCGCGTGATCTTCTCCGGCGACACCGCGCCCGGCGACATGGTGCGCGTGCGCATCACCGGCACGGACGACGGCGAACTCATCGGCGAACAGATTTGAGAGATTACCCATTGGGGAGGAAGAATAAATGAAAATATTCAACGATATGGACATGCAGCTGGAGGAATTCCAGCCCATCGAGCCTGGCAAAGTAAAGATGTACGCCTGCGGGCCCACGGTTTACAACTACATCCACGTGGGCAACGCCCGCCCGATCGTGATTTTTGACGTGCTGCGCCGGTATCTTGAATACCGCGGGTATGAGGTGACGTTCGTACAGAACTTCACCGACGTGGACGACAAGATCATCAAGCGCGCCAACGAAGAGGGCGTCACCTCCGACCAGATCGCCGCGAAGTATATCGCGGAGTACTGGAAGGACGTAACGGCGCTCGGCGTCCGCCCGGCGACGGTGCATCCCAAGGCGACGGAGAACATCGGGCCGATCATCAAAATCATCAAGACGCTGATCGAAAAGGGCTACGCTTACGAAGTCAACGGCGATGTATACTACCGCACGCTCAAGTTTGCCGATTACGGCAAGCTCTCCCACCAGCCGATTGAAGATCTCCAGTCCGGCGCGCGCATCGACGTGAACGATGTGAAGGAAAATCCGCTCGACTTTGCGCTCTGGAAGGCCGCGAAGCCCGGCGAGCCGAGTTGGAACTCGCCCTGGGGCGCCGGCCGTCCCGGCTGGCACATCGAGTGCTCGGCCATGTCCAACCGCTATCTTGGTAAGACGATTGACATTCATTGCGGCGGCAGCGATCTCACATTCCCGCACCACGAAAACGAGATCGCCCAGTCCGAAGCCGCGAACGGCTGCAAATTCGTCAACTATTGGATGCACAACGGTTTCATCAACGTGGACAACCGCAAGATGTCCAAGTCACTCGGCAACTTCTTCACCGTGCGCGAGGCCGCCGAGGTCTATGGCTATGACTGCATCCGCATGTTCATTCTCATGAGCCACTACCGCAGCCCGCTGAACTACTCCGGCGAAATTCTCATGCAGGCGAAAGCTGCGCTCGAGCGCCTTTCCACAGCGAAGGACAATCTGGACTTCTTCTGCCAGAATGGCGCGGACGGCGAGACGACCCCGGCCGAGAGCGAGACGCTCGCCTCGCTCGGCGTTTACCGCCAGAAGTTCTGCGACGCGATGGACGACGATTTTAACACCGCCGACGCGATTTCCGCGATCTTTGAGCTGGTGCGCGAGATCAACTCCGCCGTATCGCCGAACGCTCACCCGACGAAGGCGCTCGCCGAAGGCTGCCGCGCGCTGTATCTGGAGCTTTCCGATGTGCTCGGCATTCCGTTCACCGAGAAAAAGGATGAGCTTACCGCCGAACAGGAGGCGCTCGTCAACGCCCGTAAGGAAGCCCGCAAGGCAAAGAACTGGGCAGAGTCTGACCGCATCCGCGACGAGCTCAAGGCGCAGGGCATTCTCGTGGAAGACACCCCGCAGGGCATGAAGTGGAAGCGAATCTAAAATAATCCAATCGTATAAATGGGCTTCAGACGCATGTCTGAAGCCCATTTACATTTTCTTAATTTCTAATTCACACGGTCTTGACGGATCGTGTTTTTTTCTTTATCCCGGTTTATGTTCCCCTGTAGTATGCTGTATAT
>CAVIVK010000086.1:0-5571 GCA_963645975.1 Bifidobacteriaceae bacterium
TCGCGTAGCGTTTCTGCCTGGCGCGGCGGAGGGGTACAAGTTCATGTTCACGCCGCGCTGGGAGATGCTCCGCGACCCGATGATCTGGATCTGGGCGATGGGGCAGGCGTTTTTCTCCCTTTCCGTCACGGGCAGCGGCATGATCGTTTACGGCGCATATCTCTCCAAGGACGAGGACGTCGTCGGCGTGGCGCAGCACACGGCGCTTTTTGATACGATTGCCGCCGTGGTCGCGGCGCTTGTCATCATCCCCGCATGCTTCTCCTACGGGCTGGACGTCGGGGCGGGGCCGAGCCTCCTTTTCGTGACGCTCCCAACCATTTTGCAGGACATCCCGCTCGGCCGGCTGTTTGCAATCATCCTCTATGTCGCCATGATTTTCGCGGGCGTCAGTTCGCTGCAAAATATGTTTGAGGCGGTGGCGGAATCGCTGCTGCACAAATTCCCGAAGCTCAGCCGCAAGGCGGTGCTTGTGCTGCTCGGCGTCATCTGCCTCGGCTGCGGCATCGGCATGGAGACGATCTCCAAGTGGGGGCCGTGGATGGATCTTGTGTCCATTTACATCATTCCCATCGGCGCAACGCTCGGCGCGGTCTCGTGGTTCTATGTGATGAAAAAGGACGAGCTTCTCTCCGCCGTCAACACCGGCGCACAGCATGCACGCGGCGCGGTGTGGTACGCCGTCGGACGGTACGTGTATGTGCCGCTCGCCGTGATCCTCTGCTGCGTGGCGCTCTTCCGCCATGTGGCGTTCTGAAAACTGGATAAAAAAGGTTGCGGCGGCGTCTCTTTTGAGACGCCGCCGTCAGTTTCCCGACAGACTGACCGCCCGGAGGGCTTGCCTCCGGGCGGTTTGCGTTATGCGCTTTTAAAGGATATCGCGTCCCTTATAGTGGACGTGCAGCAGCTCGTGCTCGCGCTCGCCGATGTCGCGCAGAAGCGTCTCAATGACGGGGTTCTGCTCGCTGCGCTTGATGAGCGCGGTCTTGTCGGCGTTGTAGAGTCCTGCGGCGCGGTCGTACTTATCCTTCGTAAGGCCGTGCGGCTGACCCGCGCCGCCGACGCAGCCCGCGCGGCAGGTCATGACCTCGATGAGATCAAAGTATTCGCGCCCGGTCTCAATTTCGTCGATGAGCTTCTGGGCGTTGAGAAGGCCGTTGCACACCGCGATGCGGATCGTCCGCTCGCCGACGAGCATGTTGGCTACACGCACGCCCTCTACGCCGCGAAGGCCGGAATACTCAATGGCCATCGCCGCGTTCTTGGTCTTGTCCGGGCAGCAGCAGCGCGCGACTGCTTCCGCAACGCCGCCGGTCGCGCCGAAAATGACGCCGGAGCCGGTCGTGATGCCGAACGGCATGTCCACGGCCTCGTCCTCCAGGTTGGCGAAGTCGATGCCGCTTTCCTTAATCATGTTGATGAGCTCGATCGTTGTGAGCACGGCGTCCACGTCGGGCTTGCCGTTGTGGGTAAACTCCTCGCGCTTCGCCTCGCCCTTCTTCGCGGTGCAGGGCATAACGGCAACATGGTATACCTCGCGGCCGTCGCTGTTCTTCTCATAATGATCGCGCAGCACGGCGGCGAACATCTCCATCGGGGACTTGCAGGAGGAGATGTGGCGGAGAAGCTCGGGACGCTGATATTCGACATACTTGACCCACGCCGGGCAGCAGGAGGTGAACATTGGGAACGTGCCGCCGTTTTTCAGCCGGTCCATAAACTCCTTCGCTTCGACGACCGTGGTGAGGTCGGCGGCGAACGAGGTATCGAACACCTCGGCAGCGCCCATGAGCCGGAGCGCCGCGACCATTTTGCCCATGGCATTTTCGCCCGGACGCAGCCCGAACGATTCGCCGATGGCAACGCGCACCGCCGGGGCGATCTGGAACACGACGCGCTTGGTTTTGTCGTGCAGCGCACGCCACACGCGGCCAATGTCGTTATACACGGTGATCGCGGCGGTGGGGCACACGGCGGCGCATTGGCCGCAGCCGATGCAGTCGGTTTCGGCAAGCTTCTGGTCAAATGCCGGCATTACGCGCAGATCGGCGCTGCGGTGCGTGAAGTCGATGATGTTCATGCCCTGAATCTCCTCGCACGTGCGCACGCAGTCGCCGCAGAGGATGCACTTGTTCGGGTCGCGCACGACCGAGGGGCTGGAGGTGTCGAGCGGAAGCTGCTCACGCGTGTCTTCAAACCGGACGCGGCGCACGCCGAAGCGGAGCGCCAGCCGCCGCAGCTCACACGCGCTGGATTTTTCACACACCGTGCAGTCGCGGTCGTGGGAGGCGAGCAGAAGCTCAATGATCATCCGGCGGTATTTGAGCAGCCGGGCGGTGTTCGTCTGGATAGAGAGTCCGTCACGCGGCTCCATGGAGCAGGAAGCGTCGATGCGGCCCTTGTCGTCCTCGACGACGCACATACGGCATGCACCGTAAACGGAGAGATCGGAGTAGTAGCAGAGCGTCGGCATATTGATGCCCGCCTTGCGGATGACGGCGAGAACGTTTTTCTCCCCGTCGAACGCGACGCGCTGGCCATTGATATACATGATTCCCTTTGCCATATCTTTACACCTCCCGAATCGCGCCGAACTTGCAGTTCTTGACGCAGGCGTTGCAGCGGATGCATTTTTCCGTGTCGATCACGAACGGCTTTTTGACTTCGCCGGTAATCGCTTCTACCGGGCAGTTGCGCGCACAGAGGCTGCACCCCTTGCACTTTTCCGGGTCGATCTGCAATACCTTTGGCTTGCCGTTGCAGAGCGGGCAGAACTTGTCGCGCACATGGCGTTCGTAGTCCTCGCGGAAGTAGCGCAGCGTAGACTGCACGGGCTTGCACGCGCTCTGCCCCAGACCGCAGAGCGCGGTGTGGGAGATCGTGTCGGAGAGATCCTCGAGAAGTTCGATATCCTCCTCGCTGCCCTCGTTGCCGACGATGCGCTCAAGCGCTTCGAGCATGCGCTTTGTGCCCTCGCGGCAGGGGATGCATTTGCCGCAGGATTCCTTCTGCGTAAATTTCATAAAGAAGCGGGCGACCTCGGCCATGCAGGTGTCCTCGTCCATGACGACAAGACCGCCGGAACCCATAATCGCGCCGACGTGCTTGAGCGAGTCATAGTCGAGCGGGAGGTCGAGATGTTCCTCCGTAAGGCAGCCGCCGCTTGGGCCGCCGATCTGCACGGCCTTGAATTTCTTGCCGTCCTTGATGCCGCCGCCGATATCGAAAATGATCTCGCGGAGCGTTGTGCCCATGGGAACCTCGATAAGGCCGGTGTTTACTACGTTGCCGGTCAGCGCGAACGCCTTCGTGCCGGGTGAACCGGCGGTGCCGACCTGCCGGAACCAGGCCGCGCCGTGCTCAATGATAAGCGGCACGGCGGCGAAGGTTTCCACGTTGTTGAGCACCGTGGGCTTTGCCCAGAGACCCTTTTCCACGGTGCGCGGGGGCTTGGTGCGCGGCATGCCGCGGTTGCCCTCGATGGACGCGGTCAGCGCGCTGCCCTCGCCGCAGACGAACGCGCCCGCGCCGCGATTGATGCGGATGTCAAAGGAAAACTCCGTGCCGAGAATGTTCTCGCCGAGCAGACCAACTTCGCGCGCCTGGTCGATGGCGGTTTGCAGCCGCTCGACCGCGAGCGGGTACTCCGCGCGGACGTAGATATAGCCCTTCTGCGCGCCGACGGCAATCGCCGCAATCATCATGCCCTCGATGACCGAGTGGGGGTTGCCCTCCATGATGGAGCGGTCCATGAACGCGCCGGGGTCGCCCTCGTCGCCGTTGCAGACGACGTACTTCTCGCCGCTCGGCTGACGGCGCACGCTGTCCCACTTCTTGCCGGTGGGGAAGCCGCCGCCGCCGCGTCCGCGCAGGCCGGACGTGAGCATTTCGATGCAGATCTGCTCATCGGTCAGATCGAAGAGCGCCTTTTCAAACGCCTTGTAGCCGCCGCGGGCGATATACTCCCAAATGCTCTCGGCGTCCATGTGGCCGCAGCGCTCAAGGACGATGCGGTGCTGCTTGCTGTAGAAGGGAACTTCCTCCTGCGTGGCGTAGCTCTTGCCGTTCATCTTGTAGAGCAGGCGCTTGATGATCTGGCCGTTCATGATTGTCTTTTCCACGATCTCGGCGCAGTCGGAGGGCTTGACGTGGGTATAGAAAATGTCCTGCGGCATGATGTTGACGAGCGGGCCGATCTCGCAGAAGCCGTGGCAGCCGGTCTTCTTGAGATGGATGGCGTCGTCCGCGTGCTCGGAAAAGCTCACGGAGACGGCAAGACCCTTTTCCGCGCAGATGCGGCGCAGCTCCTCATAAACCTCCAGAGAGCCGCCGGCGATGCAGCCCGTACCGGCACATACCATGATCGAAACGCCCTCGCGCGCAAGCGCTTCTTCCGCTTTCCAGCGCTGGGCTTCAAACGTAAGCTTTGTGCGTCGGATCATTTCGATTCCTCCTTTCGGATGCTCTCCACGAGCGCGATGGCCTTCTCCGGCGTCATTTTCGCGTGGACTTCACCGTTCACGGTGAGAACCGGCGCGAGACCGCACGCGCCGAGGCACGCGACGGTTTCGAGCGTGAAGAGCATGTCGCTGCTCGTCACCTTTTTCTCGTTCAGCCCGAGATGTTCCTCGAGCGCTTCCAGAATGGGCTGCGACTTGCGCACGTGGCAGGCGGTGCCGTCGCACACGCGCAGAATGTACTTGCCCTTGGCTTCCAGCGAGAAGCGGTCGTAGAACGTCGCCACGCTGTACACCTTGCCCGGACTGATGTGCAGCCTGCCCGCGAGATGCACCAGCACCTCCGGCGGGAGGTATTTGTAATGCTCCTGCACATCCTGCATCATGCCGATCAGATTTTCTCTCTTGCACTCGTGGTTGTCCACGATCTGATCGGTCAATGTGAAATCTCCATCAAATAACATAACGCTTGTTCCCCTTTTGTTGATTAAATGACGCTTTTTCACGTAAAAACATTATCCCGATAAGCATATCATATAAATGTTGAGTTATCAACCTGTTTTTCAAACAATGACAGATTTTTTACACATTCCGGATCGCTGCATATCCCGTTGCGCGAAAGGAATAAATGTGGTAATATATAAAATTAGTCTGTAAATGTGGGAGGCGTACCATGCCGGAACCGAAACTTTCCATCGTCCCCTGCGGGGATTATGCGCCGGAAACGGTGCGCGCCGCGCTCCTTGCGGCGCTTGACGCTGTCGGCGGGCTCGATTGGGTGAAGCCCGGCATGCGCGTCGGCATAAAGCTCAATCTCTGCGCGGCGAGAAAACCGGAGCAGGCCGCGACGACGCATCCGGTCATGGCCGCGGAGCTTACGCGCCTTCTGCGCGAGCGCGGCGCAGAGGTCGTTCTCGGCGACAGCCCCGGCGAGCCGTTTACCGCCGTGGTGCTTAACCGCGTATACGCGCTCGGCAGCTACGCGCTCTGCGAAGCCGCCGGGGGAGAGCTCAACCGCGATTTTTCGCACCACGCGGTCGAATTTCCGGACGCCGTCACGGTCAAGAGCTTTGAGTATACCGCATGGCTCGAACGCTGTGATGCCGTCATCAAC
>CAVIVK010000087.1:0-460 GCA_963645975.1 Bifidobacteriaceae bacterium
CTGCCCGGCGATCCACGCGCAGAGCGCGTGCGCCGTTTCGTTCTCGGCGCGGATATCGCCCGGCGCCACGAGCACCACCTTTGTCCACGGATACAGGATGTGCCCGGGGTCTGCCTCCGACACTGGCACGCCCATGCGCAAGAGGTGCTCCTCGAGCGTTGCGTTCCGGCCGCAGACGCGCACGTCCGCGCCGCGGTGGACTTCCATGCCCGTGCCAGGGAAGGCATCGCGCGCGGCGAGAAGATCGTTCCGGCAGGAAAACGGAAGAAAGCTCTCATACCAGCTCTCGCCGGACTCGCCGTCGAAAATCACCGCGCCGTTACTGAGTATGAGCGGCGCATTGACGGTGAACTTCTCACGAATGGAATAGTACGAGCGCACATCCCGTCCCGTGGCGATTGTAAAAAGGCCGCCTTCGTCCATGAAATACTGCGCCGCGCGCCGGTTTTCCTCCGGCACG
>CAVIVK010000087.1:470-5572 GCA_963645975.1 Bifidobacteriaceae bacterium
GCAGAACGTGTCGTCAAAATCCGCAACGAGCAGATATCCTTCAAATTTTCCGTTTCCCATTGGTTTTTCTCCCCGATGTATGTATAATGAACTTCCGGCACCTTGGCCCCGTCTTTTCGGCAGGGAATCTTTTCCGGAGGTACGCTATGACAAAAAAAGAACAACGCATCAACCGGCTCTTTCTGTATGCCGGAATACTGACGCTTTTATACTATCTCGGCCAGGGCATCACCGTGCGGTTCGGGCAGTCGCTGCTCTATCTCTGGCTGATGCTCTCTGCCGTGTGCTTTGGCCGCTTCTTTCTCTGGAAATGGGCGTGGAAGCGCGGGAAGAGCGCGCCCATCCCCCGCCCCTGGCTCCGCGCGGTAAATATCGTCGTGATCGCCGCCATCGCCATATTTTTCGCCGTAGAGTGTTTCGTGTTCTCCGGTGCATTCCAGAAGCCCCCGGAGAGGCTGGACGCCATCATTGTTCTCGGCGCACGCGTCGACGAAAACGGCGCGAGCGGTTCGCTGCGACAGCGCATCAACGCCGCACGCGTCTATCTCAAAGAAAATCCGGATACGATCTGCATCGCCTCCGGCGGACAGGGCGAGGACGAGCCGATGAGCGAGGCGGAATGCATCCGCGACTATCTCATTGCGGACGGCATTGACCCCGAGCGCATTCTTCTGGAGGATCGCTCCACAAGCACGGAGGAGAACATGCGCTATAGCCTCCCCATGCTGCATGCGCTGGAGGAGGATGTAGAAACCGTCGGCATCGTCACGAACGACTTTCACGTGTTCCGCGCGCTGTGTCTGGCGCGGAAAAACGGCGGATTTACCTTTTACGGCGTCCCGGCGCGCTCCACCGTGTTCGGCTTTATTCACTACGCCATGCGCGAATTTTTCACGCTGAGCGTATCGCTCGTGCGCGGATACATCTAATTAAACCACAAAAACGGCTCTCCGTCCATACGGCGGAGAGCCGTTTTTCTTTGTCATGTGGATTCCCTCTCGAGGATACAGGGGGATGTAACATACGACTGCGTGCGCAGATTCGGCTTGCGGATGCGCTGGAGGACGAATCGCGCAGCGTTGACGCCCATGTCGTGCATGTCGACCTCAACGGCGGTGATCGTCGGGTCGGTAAGCATGGAAAAGGGATAGTTATCAAAGGTCAAAAGCGCCACGTCCTCCGGGATCTTCAGCCCCATTCGCCGGATATGCTGTAAGCAATGGAGCGCCAGATGGTTGTTGGCACAGAGCAGCACCTCCGGGCACGTGGTGCGCGCGAGCAGTTCGTCGAGCGCCGCATCGTCCAACGACCAGGGCGACTGGCTGCAAACGACCTCGAGCGTGAGTTCTTCTTCGTCCATCGCCTGCCGGATACCGGTCAGGCGGCTTCGCGCGATGGCGTCATCCTCCCGGCCCATGATGAACGCCATCTGCCGGTAGCCCTTGTCAAGCAGATAGTTTGCGGCGATCTGCCCGGCCTGTTCATGGTTCACGTCCATCCAGCAGATGCTGCTGCGCTGGTTTGGCTTGCCGATCACGAGATACGGAAAGTCAACGCGCGAGAGGATCGCCGCAAGCTCCGCCGTAAGGATGTGCGCATGGAGAAGCAGCGCGTCCGCCTGCCGCTCCTGAATGATGTCACGGATAACGACGGGCGCTTCCTGCCGCGTGAGCGGCTTGAACAAAAGCGAATACCCTTTCTTCTTCAGGTACTCAGCAGCGCCGGAGATGATCTCAAACATGTGAGGATTTTCGAACGCTATGTTCCGGTAAAAGTCCGCGATGAACAGCACCGTCCCGCTCGCCTGGCGTGCAAAGCTCTGCGCTCTGGCGTTGGGCCGGTAGCCGAGACGGTCGGCGATCTCCCGAATATGTTCCTTTGTCCGCTCCGAAATGGTGCTGCTGTCGTTCAGCGCCTTGGAGACCGTGGCAATGGAAACATTTGCTTCCTTCGCCACATCATAGATCGTTACCGCCGTCGTTCCGTTCCTCCCATACCTCGTATTCCCATGCACCGATTATGTCACGGTTTTCGCCCTTTTTCAAGAGAAGCGTCCCGTGCTTTTCCGCCTTGATCGGCTCCGTGCCGAGATTCATCGTGACGGTGATCTTCGTATCCTTCCAAACGCGGCTGTAGCGGTAGACCCCGCCGCGGGCGAGCGCTGTTGCGAAGCTTCCGTACCGCAGCGCCGGATGCGATTTGCGAAGCGCGATCATCCGGCGGTACACCTCCTCAAGCGGGGATTGTACGTCCCATGCCATGGGGCGGCGGTACTCCGGCTCGCTCTCCCCCAGAAGTCCCTTCTCGTCGCCGTAGAACACGCACGGCATGCCCGGGAACGTCATTTGCAGCAGCACCGCGAGTTCGAGCCGCTCGATCTTCCCGCCGCAGAGCGTCAGGAAGCGGCTCACGTCGTGGCTATCGAGCAGATTGAGCTGCGCGAAGAGGGCGTTTTCGTTATACCGCAGCAGCAGCGTGGATACGTTCGCGTCAAAGGTCTCCGCATCCACCGTTTGCTCAGCAAAGAACCGGCGGGCGTAGCGGCGGAAATCATAGTTCATTGCGGAATCGAGCATGTCACCGCCGAGATAATGCGCAGCATTTTCCCATACCTCGCCGACGATGAGCGCGTCGCTCTTCGCTCCCTTGACGGCAGCGCGGAAGGCACGCAGAAAGCCATCGTCCAGCTCGTTCGCCACATCCAGCCGCCAGCCGTCCACGTCAAACTCGCGGATCCAATACGCGCCGACATCGCAGAAGTACTGCCGGAGAAAAGGATCGGCGGTATTGGTTTTCGGCATATCGGCGACATACGAAAAGCAGGTGTATTCGGGCAGTTCCCCGGCGGCAGGCAAACGCGGCGTTTCAGGCAGCGCGTAAAAACAGGCGTAATACTTTGAAGCCCTCCCCTTTTCCAGCACGTCGCGGAAGAAAGGATGGGCGCTGCTCATGTGGTTGAATACGCCGTCGAGCATGACCCGGATACCAAGCGCGTGCGCTCGCTGCACAAGATCGCGCAGATCGTCCTCGGTGCCCATGTGCGGATCGATGCGGTAATAGTTCAGCGTATCGTACCGGTGGTAGGACTTTGCTTCAAAGATCGGGTTTAAGTAGATGCAATTAAAGCCCAGGGAGGCAATATAATCGAGATTTTCCGCGATACCGCGCACCGTGCCGCCCCGGCAGGGCGCTGCGCCATCCGGCGCGCGGCGATACCCCGCGGCGAAGCTGTCGGGAAAGATGTTGTACACTATGGTGTCGCGCGTCCAGGCAGGAGCGGAATACCGGTCGGCGCGGTGGTTAAACGGGAGCTGGAAATAGTCCGCGCGCGTGGGCGTACCGGCCATTTCGTAGCAGTCGCCGTAGTAGAAGAGCGTTTCCGCGCCGTTTTGAAGTTCAAAATAGTAGGCGATGCGCTCAAACGGCGTTTCGAGCCGGATCTCGTACCAGTCGAAGTATTTGTCCTCGCGGAATTTCGTCATTGACCGGGAAAAAAATTGCAGCTCGGGGGTCATCACGGCGCGGTCGGCATAGTAAAACCGGACGCTCTCCGCCTCGCCCTTTCCGGTGCGCAGATGGAAAACATAGTGCGTATCGTCCAGCGCGAAGGCGTATTCGCTCATCGGCCGATGGAATATCGTTGCGGGATTCATAGCTTATCCTTTCACGGAGCCGCCGACAACGCCGGCAACATAGTATTTCTGCACACGGAGGAACAGCAGCACAACCGGGATCGCCACAATGACCGCCCCGGCGCAGAAAACGGTGTAGTATTCATAGATGTTCGTCTTGTCCACCATGGTGTAGAGTCCCTTGGCGACAGTAAAATTATTATAGTTATCCTTCATGATGACCGAAACGAAAATGTAGTCGACGATGGGGTTTATAAAGGCGTTGATGGCAGTCGTGGCAATGACGGGCTTGGCGTTCGGCAAGATAATTTTCCAGAACACCGTGCTGTTCGATGCGCCGTCTAAGATCGCGGCCTCGTCCAGCGATTTGTGGATGGTATCGAAATAGCCCTTGGCGATGTAGTAATTGAGCGCCGCGCCGCCGGAATACACCAAAATCAGCGCCAGCAACGTCTGATCCAGCCCGATGGCTTTCATGAAGTGGTAAATGGCGATGATGCTCATGAAGCCGGGGAACATGCCCAGCACGAGCGAGGCATTCATGAGAAAGCGCCGTTTCGGGAAGCGCAGACGGGAATAGACATACGCCACCATCAGCGTGAGCATCGTTGTAAGGACGCAGCTGCACCCGGCGACGAAGAGCGTGTTGCCGAGCCAACGCGGGAAATCGAACAGCCGCCGGTCGGTGAACAGGCGGATATAATTATCAAAGGTAAACGCCTTCGGCCAGAGATAGGGCGTATACGCGCCCTGCTCGGCGCGGAAGGAAGAAACGATCAGCCAGAATACCGGCACAAGCCACAAAACGGCAAGGATGGCAATCAGAGCGTTCAGCGCCACAGCCGAAATACGGCGGCGGATGCGTGCATTTTTCATTGGAACTGATCCTCCTTCGTTACGGCTCCGGTCCGGTTGTATACGATCAGCGAGCAGGTGCCCACCAGCAGGAAGATGAATATGCCGATGGTGGAGGCGAGCGAATAGTCGTTGCGGTTCACGGTCAGCTTATAGAGCCACGTGACGAGAAGGTCGGTCTTGCCCGCCTGGTAATAGTCCAGCGAGAACGGCCCGCCGGCGGTAAGAAGATAGATGACGTTGAAGTTATTGAAGTTCGTGACGAACGTCGTGATCGTCGCCGGGGCGGTGACGAAGAACATATAGGGCAGCGTGATGGAGATGAATTTCCGCATGGGGCCAGCGCCGTCGATCTCGGCGCTCTCGTAGAGCTCCGCCGGGATGTTCATCAGCACGCCCGAGAAGGTGATCATGGAATACGGGATGCCGATCCACATATTGACCACGACCGCGACGATGCGCGCGAGCGTCGGGTCCAGAAGGAACGGCAGCGGCGTCTGGATAAGGCCGAGCTTCATAAGCAGCACGTTCACCGCGCCCGCCGGCTCCAGCGCGCGGGAGATGAGCAGGAGACTTACGAATTGCGGTATGGCAATGGCGATGACAAAGCAGGTG
>CAVIVK010000088.1:0-5056 GCA_963645975.1 Bifidobacteriaceae bacterium
GCATCAAATCTCCGGCAGCGGGCGAGGACATACAGCGCCGCCTCGCGGGCGCCCGATGTGCCGTTAGCCATCCGCTTTCATCGGGTGGCCAAGCAGGAATGCCGCAGCGCTCATGCGCTTCTTCCCGGCCGCCTGCACCTCGGTGAGGCGAAGGGTCTGTCCTCCACCGCAGGCAACTTCGATCCCCGCTTTCCCGGTGGACACAGTTTTCCCGGGTGCAAGTGCGGTTTTCGTATCCGTATATTCCGCGCCGAACACGCGGAACGACACACCCCCGAGCTCCGTCGTGGCCACCGGCCACGGGTCAAGGCCGCAGATGTGCTTTACGATCTCCCGCGGCGTTTTATTCCAGTCAATCGGGCACATCTCCTTATTGAGCATTTTGGTATAGGTGGCATCTGCTTCATTCTGCGGCGCGCGGACAATATCGCCCTTTTCGATCTTCCGGACAGTCTCTACCAGAAGCTCCGCGCCAAGCGTTTTCAGCCGGTCGAAAAGCTCGCCAGACGTTTCAAACTCGCCGATCTCCGTTTCACACGAGGCAATTACATCGCCGGCATCCATCGCCGCGGCCATATACTGCACCGAAACGCCGGTCGTTTTATCCCCGCTGAGTACCGCCCATTGGATGGGCGCAGCACCGCGGTATTTCGGCAGGAGCGATCCGTGAACGTTGATGCTTCCATACTTTGCTACATCAAGAAACGCCTGCGGCAAAATGCGGCCATACGCGACAACCACAAGGAGCTCCGGCTCGAGCGTGCGAAGAATCTCCGTTGCCGCGCCGTCTTTGAACGTGACCGGCTGATACACGGGAATGCCGCGCTCCACGGCCAGGGTTTTCACCGGAGAGAAGCTCTCCTGCATGCCGCGTCCCCGCGGCTTGTCCGGCTGCGTAAAAACCGCGGCAACATCTTCACCGGCTTCGAGAAGTGCACGCAGCGATTCTTCCGCAAAGTCCGGCGTTCCCATAAAAACAATTCTCATTCTTTGTCGTCTCCGCCGTAGAGCTCTTCCATTTCCTCGTCCGTATACATATGCGTCGCGCGGTCGGTAAAGAGAATGCCGTCGAGATGGTCGATCTCATGGCAGAAGCAGCGAGCCGTAAGGCCGGTGCCTTCCACCTCAAACGTATTGCCGTTTCGATCCTGCGCGCGGACTTTGACATGGTTCGGGCGCTTTACGACGCCGTACTGCTCCGGCAGGCTCAGGCAGCCTTCGCCGCCCTCCTGCTCGCCGTCTCGCTCAATGATCTCAGGGTTCACGAGCTCAATAAAATACTCGTCCTCCCCTTCCGGGACGTTCGTTTCCATCACGATGCAGGCGCGGCGGATGATGCCGACCTGCGGCGCGGCGAGACCGACGCCGTTTGCCTGCGCGAGCGTTTCCTTCATATCGTCCAGAAGCTGATGCAGGCGCGCATCGAATGCCGTATACGGACGGCAGACCTTTCGCAGCGCGGGGTTTTCTTCGGTAAGAATATTTCTAAGCGCCATAGTATTCACTCCATCGGGTTATAGTCGGCAAAGACCGACACACCCTTGTATTCTTTTGCGGTATTACATTGGATCAGAAGCCCGGACACAAGTGTCCGAATCTCTTTGTCAAACCGGCAATGCAGCGTTACGCGATAGCGATACCGGTTACTGACACGCACGACCGGCAGAGGTGCAGGGCCGAGCACCGCGGCATCTTTTCGGGTGCGAAGTTCGGATTTCATCCGGTCGCGGATGTACGTGCAGCACCGAAGCACCGCAGATTCATCTTCCGCCGACACCGTAACAGTAACGATATCGGAAAACGGCGGGCAGTTTTGCAGCCGGCGCAGCTCGATCTCCTCGGCATAGAAGCCTTCGTAGTCCTGCCGGGAGGCCATGCCGATCACAGGATTTTGCGGTGTGAATGTCTGGATGATCGCCCGTCCGGGTTTCGCACCTCTTCCCGAACGCCCGACGACCTGCGTAATGAGAGAGAAGCACCGCTCTCCCGCGCGGTAATCGCCGCAGTACAAAAGCTGATCGGCAGATATGACGCCGACAAGCGTTACATTCTCAAAATTCAGCCCTTTGGTAACCATTTGCGTGCCGATGAGGATCGGTACCTTTTTTTCCCGAAACTGGGAGAGAATCTTTTCGTGTGATCCTGCGGGAGACACGGAATCCGCGTCCATACGCAAAATCTCCACATCCGGCAGCGCCTCGCGCAAATGCTCTTCCAGCTTCTGCGTACCGGTGCCGAACTGGTTGAGAAGTCCTCCGCATTCCGGGCACACCTCGTCAATCGGACGAGTATAACCGCAATGATGGCAAACAAGCCGCCGATTTACGCTGTGCCACGTGAGATTCACGCTGCAATGCGGGCAGGTGTAGGTATAACCGCACTCACCGCAGGCAACCAGGCTCGCCGCGCCGCGGCGATTTAAAAACAAAATGCTCTGTTCACCGCGGGAAATGTTTTCTTTTAGTTCGTGCAGCAGTACGCCGCTTACTTCGCTGCCGTTTCCGCCGCGGAGCTCCTGCCGCATGTCCACAATACGGACGGACGGAAGCTGCCGGGCATTGAAGCGGTTTTTCAGCGTGAAAAGATGATACACACCCGTTTCGGCACGGTAGCGGCTCTCCACATCCGGCGTTGCGCTGCCGAGAACGAGGAGAGCGTTGGAAGAGGCGCACCGATACTTGGCAGCATCCCGGGCATGGTAGCGCGGGGAGTTCTCTGATTTATAGGTATACTCCTGCTCCTCATCGATGATGATAAGGCCAAGATCGCTGCACGGAGCAAAAACAGCGCTCCTTGTGCCGATCACAACGCGTGCCCGGCCGGTTTTGATGCGTTTCCACTCGTCATAGCGTTCGCCAACAGCAAGAGAGCTGTGTAAAACCGCAACGTCGTCCCCGAAATATGAGGAGAAAATGCGGATCATCTGCGGCGTGAGCGCGATCTCCGGCACAAGCAGGATGGACGCCTTCCCTTTTTGACGCATGGCATCAATCAGATGGACATACACCGACGTTTTTCCGCTTCCGGTAACGCCATAGAGAAGCGATGCCGATGGATGCTCGCCGTCATACAAAGCCAGGATGCCAGTAAATGCCGCGAGCTGCTCCTCATTGAGCACCGGCAGAGGCAAACGCTCCTCGCTGCGGAAACCGGAGCGGCGAAACACCTCGTCCTGCGTGATCTCCGCCAATCCCGCTTTTACAAGCGCGTTCACAGAAGAGGACGAAGCGCCCGTAAAGTAGCACAGCTCCGAAAACGACACACGGTCGAGCGTGCACAACAGGCGCAGACACGCGCTTTGCAGCGGCGCACGCTTCTCGCGGCGGGCGGCGGCAGTCTGCGCATCCTCCGCCGAAACGGCCAAAGAGACCATACGGATCTTCTTATCGCCAACACGGCGCTTTTCCCGGCTGTCTGTTTCCAGAACACCTTTGCGCACAAGCGATTGCAGCGCCCGCGCCGGAGTTGCATCCTCAAAAAGCCGTTCAAGATCCGCCAGCGGGCAGCTCCCGCCGTGGGCGAATACCGCGTCGAGCACAAGCTGCTCCTGCGCAGATTTTCCCGCTGCGGCATACGCGCTCTCCCGGTCGAATCCGGCGGAAAGCGTATATACCGACTCCATCTGATACCAGAGTCCGGCGGGCAGCATGGCATGCACGGCATCATAAACCGTGCAGAAATACCGCTCCCGCAGCCAGACCGCCAAACGGATCATTTCCGGGGAAAGCACGGGCGAAGAGTCCAGCACAGAGGCAATGTTTTTCAGCCGCATGCCAGACTGTGCCGAACCGATGGAGAGGACAATTCCCTCCGTGCGCCGGTTGCCGCCGCCAAACGGGACAACGACGCGCACACCGGGCACAACCTTATCCATGAGCGCTGGTGGAATGCGGTAATCAAACGGGCGGTCTACCCAGTACGTCGCGGCGGCGACAGCGATTTTTGCCGTTGCCGGCGAATCAGTCATCCGTCTTTTCCAGCGTCAGTTTGCCGGAGTACACTTCGTCGATCGCCATGGAAACCGGCTTCTTATCAAGGATTTCACCGTTTTCCTCGGCATCGTTTGCAATCTGGCGGGCGCGGCGCGCAACAAGATTCACAAGGAGGTAGCGGCTGCCGACTTTGTCAACAAGACTCGCCATCGGGGGATAAAGCATCATAACAGATTCCATTCCTTTCTGATCCGGTGTTGACCGGTATAAAACATTGTACGGGATTTATTTATCGAGGATGGCGCCGAGCTCGCGCGAAGCGCGATCCGGGTCATCGTTGATCACAGTATAATCATAATTTGGAGCGAGCGCCATTTCGCGCTGCGCTGTTTCGAGCCGCGCGTGGATCGTCTCCTCCGATTCCGTTCCGCGGCCGCGGAGACGGCGTTCGAGCGCATCCAGTCCAGGAGGGGCAAGAAATACGGTAACAGCCTCGGGAAGTTTTTGCTTCACCTGGGCCGCGCCCTGCACTTCGATATCCAATATGACGGACACACCGCTTTCCAGACGAGCGCACACCTGTGATTTCGGCGTGCCGTAGCAATTGCCGACAAACTCGGCATGCTCCAAAAGCTCGTCGTTTCGGATCATTTCGTCAAATCGTTCACGGGAAACGAAAAAGTAATCGACGCCCTCTCTCTCGCCGGGGCGAGGGGACCGCGTTGTGGCGGACACAGAGAACTCTACATTTGCCCTTCCAGCCATCATCTTTCCGATCACAGTGGATTTTCCGCAGCCGGACGGCCCAGAGATCACCAGCAGCTTACCGCGTTTCATTCCTCGTCCCTCTCTTCTGCCGAAGGTTCTTCGCTGCGGCCGATCATGCGGGCGCTGACCGTTTCCGGCTGGAGCGCCGAGAGGATCACGTGGCCGCTGTCCATGATGATGACCGCACGGGTCCTGCGGCCATAGGTCGCGTCGATCAGCTCGCCGCGTTCGCGCACATCCTGAATGATGCGTTTGATCGGCGCGGATTCCGGGCTGACAATGGCGATCAGACGCGAGGCGGAAACGAGATTGCCGAATCCGATGTTAATGAGCTTCATATCCGCACCTCATTCCAC
>CAVIVK010000089.1:0-18237 GCA_963645975.1 Bifidobacteriaceae bacterium
AAGCCTCCCTTGTGTAAAGGGAGGTGGGTTTTGCCGCAGGCAAAAGCCGGAGGGAGAGAAACATTCTGCGCGGAAAACGTTGGTTTTCTCTCCCCCAGTCAGCTTCGCTGCCAGCCCCCTCGTCAGATGGGGCCAGGAAAGCGGTAAGCAATCACTACCCGTACACATTTTCGCCAATCGTTAAAGCATGGTTACAAATAATAAAAATTACGTAAACCTATGGAAAAATTCCCCGGGATGGTGTAGAATGATAAAACCATAGTTGGATAACCACGCCAATGTAAAGAAAAACCCTGTTCCAGCACAGCAAAAACCCGTATACCGTCTCCCGAAGTCGTCCGACAACAAGGGGGAAGCAAGTCAAACAGGAGGACCGTATGAAAAAGAGGAATCTGATCGCCCTGCTGATGGCAGTATGCATGATGTTTTCCCTGCTCCCGGTGAATGCACTCGCCGTTGGAAACGACGATACTGCACCGGCAGCGGAAACGCTTCTTTCTGAAAAGGAGAACGAGCCCGCCCCGACCGAAGCGCCCGCCAAGAGCGAGCCGACGGCCAAGGACGAGCTCGCCAAGGACGCGGACTCTGCCAAGGCGGAGCCGTCCACGAAGGACGAGCAGCCCGCCAAGGGCGAAGAGCCCACCGAGGGTGAAGACCCCGCGAAGGGCGAAGACCCCGCCAAGGGCGAAGACTCCGCCAAGGGCGAAGACTCCGCCGAGGGCGAAGACCCCGCCGAGGATGAAGACTCCGCTGAGGATGAAGACTCCGCTGAGGATGAAGACTCCGCTGAGGACGAAGAGTCCGATAAGGACAAAATATCTGAGGAAGAGAAAAAGGACGGGGGAAAAACGAGCCTCTCCGTCATCGATCGGCTTTCCCTCGGTCTAGGAGGAGGCGTGAGCCCCGCTTCCGTCATCCATCCGGAAATCCCTGTTCATACATACACCTTTGTGGGCATGAACAACGAGAATCTTGGCACTCAGATTGTCAAGGACGGCGAAAGCCTGCTGGAGCCCTCCGCCCCTGAGGTGGAAGGCTACAAGTTCGTCGGCTGGGAGCCGGCCGTCTCTTTTGGCACGCCCATCACCGTGGAGGAAAAGCAGACCATCACCGTCACCGCGAAGTATGAACAGGTTTACTATGTGTTCTTCATGAGCGGCACCGGCGACAATGCGCGCGTTCTGGAAACGAAAGAGGGAAAAACCGGCGAGAGCGTTATCACCACCGATGTGATCCCTCCCCGCGGCGCGGACGAGAGCTTCCTCGGCTGGTATTTGAATAAGGATCTTTCCGGCGAAGCGGTGACCTCCTATACGATTGGAAACGCGAGCGTGAAGATCTACCCCAGCATCGCCAAGGGCTTCTGGGTGACGTATAACTCCAACGGCGGCTCCTATATCGAGCCAACGTTCTACGACGCCAATGCCGTGACCGAGGCGCCCGCCGACCCGACGAAGGCCGGCTATAACTTCGCCGGCTGGTATACGGATGAGGCGCTGAACAATGCCTACACCTTTGGCAGCACCTCCACCGAGAATATCATCCTTTACGCCAAGTGGACGCTGGCGGATTCCGTGAACTACCGCGTGGTCATCTGGAAGCAGAGCATAACCGACGCTGTGGGCGCCGCCGATTCTGCCAAGACCTACGACTACAGCGAGACCCTGACGGCGTCGGGCAAGCCCGAGACGACGGTTTACGGCAATACTGTGAGCACCTCCGGCAAGACCCAGAGCTACAGAGGCTTTACGCTCAACGCCAGCAGCACCAAAAACCCCGCCGTGACCATTAACCCCGACGGCACGACCATCGTCAACGTTTATTATGACCGCCTGGTGTGCACCATCAAATACTATGTTGACGAAGGAGATTGGCAGAGATCTGACTGGGTTGAGCAGACCTCGCATACCCGCAGCGGCCTCTACGGGGCGCCCCTCGCCGCCAAAGACTGGTGGACGGGCGATTATTACTGGTACAGCAGCACAAACAAAAGAAGCGGCTGTGTTCTGCTGACCTCCTATGACTTCGCATCTGCCGGATATGACGGCAACCTGAACAACGAGAGAACATCGGATGCGGAAGGAAACAGCATTGTTACGGTCTGTAAATTTTACGGCACAGATCTAGCAAGCGGCGGCACCATTTATTATTACAATGAGCAGGCCGACGGAAGCTTCAAACTGGTTGATACCATTACCACGAGCAGCGGCAGCACGTTGACCATCCATCCGAAGTATGCCGGATATGACCTCTATAAATATTCTACGACGACGAAAAACGCCAACCCCACAAGCGCCGCTTGGTGGGAAGGGCAGAAGGACGTCAGCGACGGGGATTCAGCTACAGTCAGTACCATCTACATTGCCCATAAGCTGCAAAGCTTCGACCTGCAATACTCCGTCGATGGAAAGATCGTCAAGACGGCGACCGTAAAGTACACCGCTTCCCTGACAGATTATGCAAGCTTTGAACCCGATCGTCCCGCAGACGTACCGGCAAACTTCACCTTCGCCGGCTGGTACAAGGCTGCCACCTGTGAAGGAGAGACGTTTGACTTCACCGGCACCATGCCCCGGAACAATCTGATCGTCTACGGCAAATGGGTTCCTCCCACGGTAAGCGGCTTCGCCCACGCCAGGATGGAAGATACCGAGACGCCTACGGAGATGGAAATTGCGTACGGCGGAAAGATCGACCAGACAAAGCTCCCGACTCCGACTGCCCCGGACGATTCCGGCGACTGGGAGCTCAAGGGCTGGTGCACCAGAGACGCCAACGGACGCTACTGGCCGTTCAACTTCGATACCGAGCTTTTCGACGATATCACGCTCTACCCCTACTATATTAATACCCGCGCTCTCCATGTGTACTACGACGCCAACGGCGGCACGGGCACCGTCCCCACGGATGCCAAGACCTACGCGAAGGGCGCTTACGCGGACGTGCAGCCCGCGGCGGAGCTGACGCCGCCCACCGGCAAGGTGTTCCTCGGCTGGAGCACCGACGAGGACGCCGCGACGGCGGACTATTATCCCGGCGGCAAGGTCGAGGTTACGACCGAGACCACGCTCTACGCCGTCTGGGGCGACAAGGTTCCCACCGTAACGCTGACGTATCATGCCAACTACCCCGGCTCGACGGAAACCAAAATGCACGAAGGCCAGCTCATCAATAACGCGAGCGTGACGCTTCTGAATAGAACCAATTCGTTCACCCGTTCTGGCTATACGCTTACCGGCTGGAACACGCAGGCGGACGGCAAGGGCGTGCTGTTCGGCGTCGGCGCTGAGGCCATTGTGGATAAGGAAGGGCTCGTAGACGGCACCAACAACCTTTATGCCGTGTGGGAAGCCAATGAGACCACGTATACGGTTGAGTTCTACTATCAGGATATCAATACCGGCAAATATCCCGATGCGGCTACCAGCTCTAAAACCTACTCTGCCAAGACGGATGAATCTGTCCAGGTTACCGACGCGGACAAGACACCCAACAGCACTTCCTACGTATATGATACGGCCGCTGGCAACATTCTCTCCGGCACCATTCCGGCGGAAGGCACGCTGGTGCTGAAGGTATACTTCAAGCTCAATACTGCCAGCTTCACCATCCACCACTATCTGCTCGGCACGACCGTGCAGGTTGCTCCCGACCAGACCGGCACGCAGACCATCGGCACGACGCTGACGGCGAGCAAGTCGGACGGTCTGAAGACTGGATACACGCATGTTACTTTGGACTGTTTTCAGCCTACCGATACGATCACTATTTCCGCCAGAGATAACGTGATCACGGTCTACTATACCGTCCCCCTGACGCTCACGGCGGACGGCAACGAGTGGAAGTATGACGGCACGGCGCATACGGAGTCGGGCTTCGGCGTTGAGGGCATTGTACCCAACGACGCGAACAAGACGCTCACCCTCTCCATGACGGCGAAGAGCACCATCACCGATGTGGGCGAAAAAGAAAACGTTATCGATGAAGCCTCCGTCAAGCTCGGCGGCGCTGCGCTGCCCGGCTACTACGACGTTACCTATGTGAAGGGCACGCTGAAGGTCACCCCAAATACGAATGTCATCACCATCATCGCCGAGAGCGGCGAAAAGATGTATGACGGCAAGGCGCTGACGAACAACGGCTACACCTACACCGATGGCGTGCTGGCGAAGGGCGACGTCCTGACGGCGGTTGTGGAAGGCAGCGCCACGGACGTGGGCGACGAGGGCGCGAACGTTGTCAAGAGCTATAAGGTCATGCGCGGCAATACCAACGTGACCGGAAACTACACCTTCGGCGAGAGCGTGCCCGGCAAGCTCACCATCACGAAGCGCACCGTGACGCTGACGTCCGGAAACGGAGAGAAAGTGTACGACGGTACGGCGCTGACGAACAACACCGTCACGGCTTCCGGCGACGGCTTTGCAGCGAACGATGGCGCAACGTATGACGTGACCGGCAGCCAGACGGACGTCGGTGAGAGCGAAAATACCTTCACCTACACGCTGAAGGGCAACACAAAGGCCGGTAACTACACCATCACGACCGAGCCCGGCACGCTGAAGGTCACTCCGGTCACCGATGCAGTTGTCGTCACCATCGTTGGCAACACCAATACTGCCACCTACGACGGCACAGAGAAGTCGGCTAAGGGCTACACGGTCACGATCAGCAACCCCCTGTATAAGGAAACGGACTTCACCTTCACCGGCACCGCCGAGGTGAAAGCAGCCGACGCGAAAACCTACCCGATGGGGCTGAATGCTTCGCAGTTTAAGAACATCAGCGAGAACTTCACGGCCGTCCGGTTCGAAGTGACGGACGGCGAGCTCACCATCAATCCGGTGGCGATCGAGCTGACGGCGAAGAGCACGAGCAAGACCTACGACGGCACGCCGCTGACGCTCAACGAATATGAGATCACCGGTGGTAAATTTGTGGGTGACGAAGGTCTCGCGACTGTCACGGTCGAGGGCAGCCAGACGGTTGTCGGCGAGAGCGCCAACACCATCAAAGCCCATACCCTGAAAGACAACACGAAGGCGCAAAACTACGCGATCACCTATCAGCCCGGCAAGCTGACCGTTACCGAGAACACGACGGAGATCAAGATCACCGCCAACAGCCACACGTGGGAGTATGACGGCCAGCCGCATTCCGACGGCGGTTACACCGTGGAGTATAACGGCCAGACGTACACCCTGGCGGCGGGCGCGAGCGCAACGCTGCCGACCGGCGACATCGTGACCGCGACGGTCACCGGCACCGTTACGAACGTTGCGGACAGCGCGGACGACAATAACGTAGTTGCCGAAGTAGTCATCAAAACCGCCGATGGCGTCGATGTGAAGAATCAGTATAAGAACATCACGACAGTTAAAGGCGGACTGAAAATCACGGCGCGCGGTGCGGGCGAAATGAAGGTCACCCTGACGGCGGCGGGCAACACCGTGATTTACGACGGTCAGGCGCACGGCGCGAAGCTCAACGCCGCGGGTCAGATCGAAGCGGACATCAGCTATACCATCACCAATCTGGCGGAAGGCCACCGTGTGCAGACAGTCGCCATCGGCGGCAGCCGGACGGCGGTGGGCCGGTACGAAGATGAGCTTGTCCCGAGCGGCGCGGTCATCGTGGACGCGCGGGGCAGCGACGTGACCGCAAACTATGTAGTCACCTACGTAAAGGGCGATCTCGAGATCACGTCTCCGGATACCGTAATCGTGACGATCAAGGGCCATACGTCCACGGTCGAATACGACGGCCAGAAGCACGAAGTGAACGGCTATGAGGTCCTGAGCATCAGCAACGAGCTGTACACGGCCGACGACTTCGGCTTTGCCGAGGGCAAGAGCGCCCACGCGGAAGGCACGGATGCGGGCGACTACTACATGAATCTTTCGCCCGACAGCTTCGTGAACAAGAATGCGAACTTCAAGCATGTCACGTTCGTTGTGGAAGAAGGCTGGCTCAAGATCACCAAGCGCGGCGCAGGCGAGAACAAGGTCGTCCTGACGGCGGCGGACAACACCGTTGTCTATGACGGCCAGCCGCACGGTGCGAAACTGAACGCCAAGGGCGAGATCGAAGTCAATACGAGCTACACCATCACCTATCTGGCCAACGGCCACAGCGTGAAGGAAGTTGCCATCGACGGCAGCGAGACGAACGTCGGCGTTTACCAGAATAAGCTTGTGCCGAGCGGCGCGGTCATCGTGGACGCGCAGGGCAACGACGTGACCGCGAACTACGAGATCACCTACGTGAACGGCAAGCTCACCATTACCGCCGGCGATATCTCGAGGTACGTTACGCTGACGCCGCAGGACGTGAAGGAAGAGTACGACGGTCAGACGTATACCGCCGGAACGGCGACCGCAACGGACGTCAATGGCGGCACGATCAAGATCGAGTACAGCGTAGACGGCAAGAAATGGGTTGAAAGCCCTGCGGAGATCACCGCGACGGATGTGTCCGACAGCAAGATCATCCAGGTGCGTGCTTCCGGCACGAACTATGCGGGCTATGTTACCGGCACGCAGGAGCTGACCATTACGCCGGTGGCGATCGAGCTGACGGCAGGCAGCGCCAGCAAAGCATACGACGGCACGGCGCTGACGGAGAATAGCTACACGATCTCCGAGGGCGAATTCGTGACGGGCGAAGGCCTCGAGACCGTGACGGTCGTTGGCAGCCAGACGGTCGTCGGCGAGAGCGCCAACACCATCACCGGCCATAAGCTGCAAGCGAACACGAAGGCCGAGAACTACGCCATCACCTATAAGCCCGGCACGCTGAAGGTCACCGACGGCAGCATCGCGGACTATGTCACGCTGACGCCGAAGGATGTGACGGAGAAGTACGACGGTACGGCGTATCCCACCGGCACCGCGACCGCCACGGACAAGAACAACAACAAAATTACGATTGAGTACAGCGCAGACGGCGAAAACTGGACGACTGACCCCGCCGACATCACCGCGACGAACGTGGAAGACAGCATCACCGTTAAGGTGCGCGCTTCCGCCGAGAACTACGCGGGCTATGTCACCGGAGAGCAAACGCTGACCATCACGCCGCGCTCCGTGACGCTGACGTCCGCCTCGGCCAATAAGCCTTACGACGGCACGCCGCTGACGGCCAAGACCGTCACGGAATCCGGCGACGGCTTTATTGAGGGCGAAGGCGCGATCTATGACGTGACCGGCAGCCAGACGGACGTGGGCAACAGCGACAACGAGTTTACCTACACGCTGAAGGACGGCACGCTGGAAAAGAACTACACCATCGAAACGGTGTTCGGCGAGCTGGAAGTCACGGCGGGCAACATCAAGGACTATGTCACGCTGACGCCGAAGGACGTGACGAAGCAGTACGACGGCCAGGCGCACGAAACCGGTACGGCGACCGCCGCGGATAAGAACAACAACGCCGTCAAGATCGAGTACAGCGTGGACGGCGAGAACTGGACGGAAGATCCCTCCGCCATCACCGCGACGAACGTTGCCGACAGCACCACCGTCAAGGTGCGCGCTTCCTCTGACAAGAACTACAGCGGCTTTGTCTATGGCGAGCAGAAGCTCACCATCACGCCGGTGGCGATCGAGCTGACGGCGGGCAGCGCCAGCCGGAAGTATAACGGCCAGCCGCTGACGGAGAACAGCTATACGATCACCAATGGCAAATTCGTGGGTGAGGAAGGTCTCGCGAGCGTCACGGTCGAGGGCAGCCAGACGGTCGTTGGCAGCAGCGACAACGTCATCACCGGCCATACGCTGAAAGCGAACACGGACGCCAAAAACTACACCATCACCTATGCCAAGGGCACGCTGGAGATCACCAAGGCCGATTTGGCGACGGTGAAGATCACCGGCAACACCGCGACCGTACAGTACACCGGCAAGGAGCAGTCCGTGACCGGCTACAAGACCACGATCCCGGACGATACCATCACCGTGACGCCGAAGTCCGGTCTCAAGGCAGAGGCGAAGGGCACCGACGTCAACACCTACTACATGGGCCTGACGGAGGAAGACTTTACTGCGTCCTCCCCGAACTACGAGAAGGTCGTTGTGGAAGTGACGGACGGCTGGTTGGAGATCACTCCGGTCGAGGACGAGGTCGTCGTCACCATCACCGGCAACACCAAGACCGTTGTGTATAACGGCAGCGGGCAGTCCGTCGAGGGCTACACGGTGGACGTGAAGGGGCTGCCCATCACGGTCGAGGCAAAGGACGAGACCAAGGCGGAAGCCAAGGGCACCAACGCCGGCAAGTACTACATGGGTCTGACGGAGCGCGGCTTCGCGGCCACCTCCCAGAACTATACCAACATCAAGGTCATCGTGACGGACGGCTGGCTGGAGATCACCCCGATCACCGATACGGTCACCGTTACGATCGTGGAGAATGCCGATACCGTCGAGTACGACGGCAAGGAGCACATCGTCCGCGGCTATGAGTCCATGACGGCGGACAACACGCTCTACGATCTGAAGAACGTTGTTGAGACGCCGACCAAGGCGTGGACGGCCAAGGGCACCGATGCGGGCAAGTACCCGGTCGGTATCGAGTCCGGCGACTTTAAGAACGCGAGCGCGAACTTCACGAACGTTGTGTTCAAGATCGTGGACGGCGAGCTCAAGATCACCCGCCGCGGCGAGAATCCGCAGAGCCCGGTGACACTCGAAGCGAAGGACAGCACCGTTGTGTTCGACGGCAAGTACCACGGCTACGTTGGCCACATTGCGACCAATCTCGCCGAGGGTCACACCGTCCGCAGCGTGAAGAGCGACTTCACCGCGAGAAACGTGGGCGTCTATACGGATAAGATCGATCTGCACGACGCGGTCATCGTCGATGCCAACGGCCGCGATGTGACGCGCAACTATGTGCTCACCTATCTGCCCGGCACGCTGGAGATCACGCCGTACGAAGGCGAGGTCGAAGTTGTCATCACCGGCAACTACGGCGCGTTCCGCTATGACGGCGGCCCGCACACCGTAAGCGGCTATACTGTGGAAGCGTCGGTTCCGTTCTTCACCGAGAACGACGTCCGCTGCGCCGGCAAGGCCTCCGTTACCAAGATGCGCATCGGCGATTATGAGATGGGTCTGGCGGAAGAGGATTTCTCCGTTGCGAACGGCAACTTCACCAACGTGAAATTCACCGTGATCGACGGCGGTCTGCGGATCTACACGGTGCGCTACACCGTCGCGTGGATGTTCGACACCGATCAGATGCTCACCGGCAATGAGCCCAATACGCTCTTCACGGCCATGGCGAACTACATCAACCGCGCGAACATCTCCCTGGTGCTCCACAGCGGCAACGTTGTCTCGGACGCCGCCTCGCAGGAGCAGTGGGATGTGTTCAACAAGGCCATGCAGCCGCTCTACGATAACGAGAACGTGGACATTCTCATGAACACCGCCGACAAGGAAGCCGCCTCCGGCAGTCTCTTCATGGATCAGCCGGTGCGGGAAGACTTCGCGCCCGAGGATCTCTTTGAGAATGGCAAGGGCTTTGTGCGCCGCTTCGCCATCGGCGAAAGGGACGTCATCCTCGTCGCTCTCGGCGCGGATGCCATGACCGAAGAGGGCTACAAGTGGGCGCGCGAGAAGTTTGATTCCGATAAGGAAGCTTCCGGCATCCTGCTCGTGAATACGTATCTCCTCGAGGATATGACGAAGGACGAGAAGATCGCCGAGAGCGCTCTTGACATTGAGAAGAACATTGTGGAGCCGTGCGACAACGTGCGCATGGTGCTCAGCAGCAACGGCGGCTATTCCAGCCACTATGAGTTCTTCTACGGCGAGCGCAAGGTGATCGCCATCAACTCCGACATTGAGGCTGCGGCCAAGGCGGGCTACTATACGCAGCTCACCTTCAACGAGGATCTCAACATCCTCAGCGTCAGCAACCTCTGCCCGTACTTCTACGACTACGTGTACAACGACAGAGAGCCGGAGAAGGAGTGCTACGTCCTCAACGACGTGCTCTGATACGCACGCATAGCAGCGAACAACAAAAAGGATCCCCGGCGGGCTTGCCCGCCGGGGATCTTCTTCCTTTTACTTGGCCGCCCTAACAGGGGGGCTGGCAGCCGTAGGCTGACTGGGGGTTCAGCCGCCCTCTAACGGAGGGGGGGATCCGACTCACGCCACCGCGCCGCTCGCCTGCATGGCCTGCAGCGTCTGGGCGATCAGCGTATCCAGTTCCCATCCCAGCATGGCCGCGCCGCGCTCGATCACCTCGCGCGAACAGCCTGCGGCGAATTTTTTGTCCTTGTACTTCTTTTTCACGGACTTCACTTCCATATCCCGGACGCTCCCGGACGGCCGCATGAGCGCCGCCGCACCGATCAGGCCGGTCAGCTCGTCCGCCGCGTAAAGTACCTTTTCCATCTCATGCTCCGGCGCAACGTCCACGGTCAGCAGATATCCGTGGCTGACGACGGCATGAATCAGGCGCTCGTCCACGCCCCGCTGCCGCAAAAGCTCCTGCTCCTTCGTGCAATGCTGCTCCGGCCATTGCTCAAAATCCAGATCGTGCAAAATACCGACGGCTTCCCAGAAGTCCGCCTCGGTCTCGTATCCGAGCTTTATGGCGTACCAGCGCAGTACGTCGCCTACAATGCGCCCGTGCTTTCTGTGAAACTCCCCCTGATTGTATTCGCAGAGCAGAGTCCACGCTTCCTCCGGTGTTGGGATCATGTGATATTGCTCCTTTCAGAAAGTAAAGGGAGGCTGCCGTGGAAAGCAGCCTCCCTGCATTTTTGCATCTCAGTCCGCAAAAAGCGGCGTAGAGAGATACCGGTCGCCGGTATCCGGCAGCAGGGCAACGATTGTTTTGCCCTTATTCTCCGCTCGCTTCGCCAGCTGGATGGCAGCCCACACGGCGGCGCCGGAGGAAATGCCCACCAGAACGCCCTCCTTCTTGCCGATCAGCTTGCCGGCGGCAAACGCGTCTTCGTTCTCTACGGGGATGACCTCATCGTAGACGTTGGTGTTCAGTACGTCGGGGACAAAGCCCGCGCCGATGCCCTGAATTTTATGGCTCCCGGCCACGCCCTTACTCAAAACCGGGGAGGTCGCAGGCTCCACGGCAACGATCTTCACGTTGGGGTTCTGGCTCTTCAGATATTCGCCAACGCCGGTGATCGTGCCGCCCGTGCCGACGCCCGCCACAAAGATATCAACCTTGCCGTCGGTATCCTCCCAAATCTCCGGGCCGGTGGTTGCGCGGTGAACGGCCGGGTTGGCCGGGTTCACGAACTGGCCGGGGATAAAGCTGTTCGGGATCTCCTTGGAGAGCTCATCGGCTTTGGCAATCGCGCCCTTCATGCCCTTGGCGCCCTCGGTGAGCACCAGCTCCGCGCCATAGGCCTTCATCAGCTGGCGGCGCTCTACGCTCATGGTTTCGGGCATGACAATGATGATGCGGTAGCCGCGCGCAGCGGCCACGGAAGCCAGACCGATGCCGGTGTTGCCGGAGGTCGGCTCAATGATCACAGAGCCGGGCTTGAGCAGACCTTTCTGCTCGGCGTCGTCGATCATCGCCTTGGCGATGCGGTCCTTCACGCTTCCGGCGGGGTTGAAGTATTCCAGCTTGCCCAGAACCTTCGCTTCCAGCCCTTCGGACTTTTCAATGTGCACCAGCTCCAGCAGCGGGGTGTGGCCAATGAGCTGGTCTGCGGATGTATAGATCTTACTCATGAGTAATTCCTCCTGAATGAAATAGAAAAGTTGTTGATATAGAGTATGTTGATGTGCCGCGGTGCCTGCGCTTCGGGTTCAACTACATCGTCTGCATCGGAGGCCTGAGTAAAAAAACATTTTAATACCAACCTTTCTCGTAGGTTTGTAAGGATTATAAAACGGCTGTACCCGTTTGTCAATAGTTGGCGCAAAATTTTTGTGTTGATTTACCCACTTCCCTGCTATATAATAGCGTTGATCGTTAAAGGAGGCAACAGAACGTGCTGATATCAACCAAAGGACGATATGCGCTTCGCGTCATGGTCGATCTGGCCGAGCATCCGGCGGACGGGTTTATCCCGTTGAAGGTGATCGCGGAGCGGCAGGATATATCCGAAAAATATCTGGAGAGCATCATCAAGCTGCTGGTAAAAGCAAAGCTGCTGACCGGCGTGCGGGGAAAGGGCGGCGGATACCGGCTGACAAAGGCACCGGAGCAGTATACGGTGGGAAGCATCCTGCGCGTGACCGAGGATTCCATGGTGCCCGTCTCCTGCCTGGAACCCGGTGCCGAGACCTGTCCTCGCTCAGCGGAATGCCGCACGCTTGGCCTGTGGAAGGGACTGGACAAGGTCATCCGCGACTATCTGGACAAGTACACACTCGCCGATCTCATGCACACCGATCCCGGCGGCTACGATTATGTTATTTGAGCGGGAAATAAAAGATGTCCGTCCGTGAGCTGCGGCCTCACGGGCGGACATCTTTATGCTTCGGGAGATGGCTTGTGCGCGGTGAGAGCGCAGCGCCGGCTCAGACCGGGGTGTTCACGATCCCGGCAAAGAGCACCGCGCCGCTCTCGCCGGTGACGGCGAAGAGGAACGGGCGGTCGAGCGTGAAGTCCACGCGCTCCTCCGGCGGCATGGCCGCTCCCCATGCGAGCATCACGGTGTAGGCCGCCGCGATGACGCCCTCCTCGTCAATGGCGACGCGCGCGGCGTGCTTCGCCTGCGAGAGGAAAATGCCGTCGGCGTTATCCATAAGCGGGGAGAAATCGGCGGTATCCGCGTCAAACACATCCGTCACGCCGAGCGCGTGAAGCGCTGCGGAAAGCTCGGTGTCGGCGGAAATGTCGAATTTTGGAACCGAAAGATCGATGGTCATAAATTTGCTCTCGGCGTTCTCCTGCGATAGCAGAAAGTCGACAGCGCCGCTGGTGAGCAGGTCCTCCGGCGTCACGCCCTCGTCCGGCAGCAGAAACCACATCGTGCCGCTGCCCTCGAGATATTTGCCGACGGCGGCAAAGTTGTCCGCCGCGTAGTACGTGCTCTCCATGGTCTCATGCATGAATTCGTGCGTTATATCACCGTCCGGCGCATGGAAAATGCCGTCCGCCGTCTTGCTCTTCGAGAACTCACTACCCCACTTCGCGCGGAAGTAGATCGTCGAGGCGAGCGCGATCACCGTCTCGGGCGGGAGCGAAAGGGCGTCGGCGCTCTCCTTCAAAAGATCGCCGGTCTGCTCGTTGACCCAGCTGCGGAGCGCTTTGTTGAACGCCTCGGAACCCATTTCGCCGCGGTAAGCGGAGGCATAGTAGCGGTTCGCGAGACGCGCGAGCGTATCGGAATTGTAGTCCATGCTGTCGGAGAGCCAGAGCGAGTCGGCAAGGATGCTCGTCACCGCGCCGTCGTTCTGGTAGTTCGCCGCCCAGACCTGCCCCGCGGTCTGGCGCAGCGTCTCGATGCTCTCCGCGCCGAGCAGCGAGAGGATCTGCGCGCGGCTCTCGCCGTCTGTGATCTCCGCGAGCATCGAGAGCGCCATGTAAACGCTCACCGGCGAGCACACGGCGTTTTCGCCGTCGCCGGCGGTGGTGAGCAGCGCGGGCAGCGCTGCGCGAAGATACTCGTCCATCGCGCCGCTGGCCGAGGTGGCCGCGGCGTTGCGCGCCCGGCGCTCGGCGCTCCAGGCGTCGTAGACCGTATCAAACTTCGCGCCGGAGTATTTCGTCTCGTCCGGGTACGGCGCGCTCTCCGGGTAGCGCGCCTCGGCAAGGGCAAAGGCGTTTGTGTTCGCCGCGCCGCACGCGGCCAGAGACAAAAGCGCGCTGAGCGCGAGGATCAGGGCGATAAAGCGCTTCATAGATTTTCCTCCTTTGGGAGCCATTCTGTCTTTTGGACGCGCGGCAGGAGAAAAAAGTTCCCGCCGCTTGTGCGCGCCGCGGGGGCCGTGGTATACTTATTCAAAAAGAAAAAACCCCTCAGTCAGCCTGACGGCTGCCAGCCCCCCTGTTAAGGGGGCCAAGATAGTTTTCCGCAACCCCACTTGCCTCCCCTAACAGGGGAGGTGGCGCAGCAAAGCTGCGACGGAGGGGTTCTCCCGCCGCCGCTGCCAACCCCCACAAAGGAGAAACCATGAACGAAGCCGAAAAGAAGCCGGAGCTGCAGGGCCCGCTGCGCGATTTTCTCGTAATGCGAAATCTTTACGAGGCCGCCGCGCGCCAGCTCACGCTGAAATTTGAAATCCTCAACGACGAATTCAATGTCCTCTACGCCCGCAACCCGATCCACCACATCGAAAGCCGCGTGAAAACGCCGGAAAGCATTGCTGCAAAGCTCCTGAAAAAGGGGCTGCCGGTCTCCATTGAGGCGGCGCGCGAGCGCGTGAACGATATCGCAGGCGTGCGCGTGGTGTGCAGCTATATTGACGATGTGTACCGCGTTGCCGAAATGCTCGAGCGCCAGAAGGATATCGAGATCGTCAAGCGTCAGGACTATATCAAAACACCGAACTATAACGGCTACCGCTCGCTCCATCTCGACATCCGCGTGCCGGTCTATCTCTCCGACCGGACAGAGTACGTTGTGGCCGAAATCCAGATCCGCACAATTGCCATGGATTTTTGGGCAAGCCTTGAGCACGACATCCGCTACAAGGCCGATAAATCCCGCCTGCCGGAGGGTATCAACGAGGAAATGCTTGCCGTCTCCGGCAAGATCGCCGACATCGACCGCCAGATGCAGGATATGTACCGCCGCATCCGCGCCGCCGAAACGGAAAAGGACGAATAACGCCGAAGAAACACCGAGCCGCGGAGGAAAGCTTCCTCCGCGGCTCAAATCATCTATATAATTTATTCTACAATCTCCGCGTCCAGCAAATCGAGGATCGCCTGGTCGGCACTCCAGAAATATGCGTTCTCGCCGAGAACTTCGGTGATCCCGGCGCGGTCAAAGTAGCGCCGGACGTTCTCGCTCATGCCGCAGCAGGCAACGGTCTTGCCCTGCGCGAGCAGATGTTCGCACAGCTCAAGCATCGCCTGCGCGCCAGACACGTCCACGCTCGGCATGCCGCGCATCGAGAGGATCACGTGGTCGTAGGCGGGCATCTCCGCGAAGCGGTGATTGAATTCGTCCACCGCGCCGAAGAACAGCGCACCCGTCACATATGCCACGCCCGCGGATTCGAGGATCGGCGGCTTGCCGTCGATGGCGCGGAGCTTGTTCGTGTCGATGGCCGAAAAGCTCACGCGGATCTGGCTGGACTTGGCCATGTACAAAATGGCGGAGTAGACAACGCCGAGCAGAATCGCGACCGTGAGATCAAATACGACCGTCGCGACCATCGTGAGCAGAAACTGGCTGATGCCGGATTTGAATTTGTGGCGGAACACATAGCGGATGCCCGCCCAGTCGTTCATGCGCCACGCCGTGACCATGAGCACCCCCGCGAGCGCCGAGAGCGGCAGCCGCGCCATCACGCCGCCGAGCAGGAACATGGACGCGAGCAGGAACACCGAGTGGAAAACGCTCGTCAGGCGCGTCTGCTGGCCGGACTTGACCGCCACGCTCGTGCGGGCGATGGCCGCCGTGGCGGGCACGCCGCCGAAGAGCGGCAGAAGGATGTTGCCGACACCCTGCGCGATCAGCTCCTGATCGGCGTTGAACGCCTCGCCCTTCATGCGCGAGGCGGAAGCGCCGCACAGAAGGCTCTCGATCATGCCAAGCGCCGCGATCGTCACGATGGGCGAGAGAAGGTCTTTGACCATCGCAAAATTGAGCGACGAGAGATCCAGCCGGTCAGCAAGCAGCAGCGTGCGGGGAATGTCGCCGACGGTGGCGAGAGAATCCATGTGGAATACGCCCGCAACGACGGCGGCCACGATGATGCCGACAAGCGAGCCGGGGACGCGCGCACCCCACTTTTTCGGCCAGAGGATCATAATCGCCACAACGAGCAGACCGATGAGCGCCGCCTGCCAGTTCACGTGGAAGCCGAGCCGCCCGTAGGAGAGCAGCTTTTCAATGTTCGTCAGGCCCTCGGACGTCGTGCCGAAGAAATTGTCGATCTGGCCGAGCGCAATGATGATCGCAATGCCGGACGTGAAGCCCATGATGACGGGCATCGGAATGAAGCTGATGAGCCGCCCGAGCCGGAGCACACCGGCAAGCAGCAGCAGGATCCCCGCGGCAAAGCACGCGAAAAATACACCCTGCAGCCCGTGCGTTGCCACGATGCCGACGAGCACAGCGCTCATTGCGCCGGTGGGGCCGGAAATCTGGAACGACGCACCGCCGAGCAGCGCAATGACGATACCGGCGATGATCGCCGTAACGAGACCCGCCGCCGCGGAAGCGCCGGACGAAACGCCGAACGCGAGCGCCAGCGGCAGCGCCACGGCGCATACCGTGAGACCGGCGAGAATGTCCTTCATCAGTCTCGCGGCGTTGTAGCCGGAAAACTCTCTCTTTAATCCGGCGAAAAACGAAGCAATCACGAAAATCCCTCCAAAAACAACATACCCGTCCACTATACGCTTTAAATCGCGCTATAGCAATAGAAATAACAAACATTCTGTACTTTTTTGAAAAAATATAGCGAAAATGTTGGCCAAAAGAGGGAAGCATATAAAGAAGATATAAATGCAGCAAAGAAAACCCATGGGGAAACTTGCCGCCGCGGCTCTTGCAATCGGCAGGAAAGTACGATACTATATTCTCACACAGAAAAAGAAAACCGGAAGGAGACAAAACTATGAGCTTTCAGGACGCCATCACATCCGTATTCCAGAAGTATCTCTGCTTTTCCGGCCGCGCGCGCCGGAGCGAGTACTGGTACTTCGCGCTGCTCAACTGGGCGGTGACCGCGGTTCTCACCGCGCTTGTCCGCAATACTGACAGCAGCTTTGCCTCGCTGCTGCTCTCGCTCTGGAACATTGCCGTGTTCCTGCCTGGCCTCGGTGTCTGTTGGCGGCGTCTGCACGATATCGGCCGCAGCGGCGCATGGTTCTTCCTGAACTTTATTCCCCTCGTTGGGCAGATCATTCTGATCATCTGGCTCTGCAAGGACAGCCAGCCCGGCTGGAACCAGTACGGCGACAGCCCCAAGTACCCTTCCGGCGGCTACGGCGGCGGGTATGGCCAGGGCGGTTACGGGCAGAACCCCTATGGCCAGCAGGGCGGCTATACCCAGAACCCCTACCAGCAGAACCCCTACGGCCAGAATAACGGCCAGAACGGCAGCCAGAACAGCGGCAGCTACGACTGGAAGCCCTGACGGGCAAACTCTCCGCAAAAGGAAGCGCATTCATCCATGAGTTATATTGACCTGCATATCCATACCACCGCGTCGGACGGTACGGATTCGCCGCGCGCCGCGGTGGAAAAGGCGGCGGCCCTCGGTCTGGCTGCGGTGAGTATCACCGACCACGACAGCGTCTCCGGCGTGCCGGAGGCGATGCACGCCGGGGCGGAGCTCGGCGTGGAGGTTGTGCCGGGGATCGAGGTGTCCTCGGACTACCGCGACAACAACGTACACATTCTCGGCTACTTCCTCGACCCTGCCGCTCCCCAGCTTCGCCCGGTGCTCGACTGGGTGAAGACCGAGCGGGACGAGCGCAACGAGAAGATCGCCGCGATGTTCGAGCGCGACGGGTTCGATATCTCCATCGCGCAGCTGCGCGAGGAGTACCCGGATTCGGTGCTCGGCCGCCCGCACTTCTGCGAGCATCTGATGCGCAAGGGATACATCTCTTCCGTGAAGGAAGGATTTGAAAAGTACCTCGGCGAGGGTAAGCCGTACTATCTGCCCAAGCGCCGCATCTCCATTGCGAAAGCCGTGGAGACGATCGTCGCCGCGGGCGGCGTGCCGGTGCTGGCGCACCCGATGCAGTACCATTATCCCGAGCCGGAGCTTATCGAGCTGATCGAAACGGCAAAGGCGCTCGGCATCCGGGCGCTGGAGGCGTATTACTCCGAGTTCTCCGCCGAGCAGACCGCGTGGCTGCTGCGCGCCGCGGAAAAATACGGCATGGGCGTTTCCGGCGGCAGCGACTACCACGGCACACGCAAAACGCACATCTCCATGGGCACGGGCTGCGGCAATCTTGCGATACCGTACTCGGTGCTTGAAGAGCTCAAAAAGCTGCGGTAAAAGGACGCTTTCCCCAACCGGCGGCTCTGCCGCTGCCAGCCTCTTCGTCGCTGCCGCAGCGATGAGCACAGCAAAAGAATACTTGAAATGTCCTCCCGAAAACTTCGGG
>CAVIVK010000090.1:0-4985 GCA_963645975.1 Bifidobacteriaceae bacterium
CGCTTTCCACCTACTATCCTTCGCTCCAGATCTTTGATGCTCCCTATGTTTTCGACACGCCCCAGCAGATGCTGAACTTTGCCAACGGCTCGGATCTTGATTTCCTCTGGGACGACATGGCGGCCGACACGAACATCCGCGTTCTGGGAACCTACTACTTCGGCAGCCGCTATCTCACCATCAACGACAAAGAAGTGCAGACGCCCGCTGACCTCGCCGGCGTGAAGCTGCGCGTTATCGATGCGCCGATCTCTCTCGCCATGGGCCGCGCTCTCGGCGCGGAGCCGACGCCGCTGGCGTACAGCGAGCTGTATCTGGCGCTGCAGCAGGGCATTGTTGATGCGCAGGAGAACCCCCTGGCGAACATTCTCTCCGCCAAATTCTATGAGGTGCAGAACACGCTCGTCCTGACCGGCCACGTTACCGCGGCGGTGGCGTTCGTGCTCAGCGAGAACAAGTGGCAGTCCCTCCCGGACGACATCAAGGAAATCGTCCAGACGGCGGTGGACAACGCTGTCGCTCTGGCGTCCCAGCTCATCGCGGATAACGAAGCGGCGCAGCTGGAAGAACTGAAGGGCTACGGCATGAAGGTGGAAACGCCGGATCTTGCCAGCTTCAAAGCCAATGCGCAGAGCGTGATTGACGAATTCTCCGGCAACTGGGTGGAAGGTCTTCACGATCTTTCTCAGGCGGCTCCCAAGGAGTAATAATGCGACCCGCCGGGAGGAGCCGTTATACGGCGTCCCTCCCGGCGTTCCTCTGAAAAAGGAGAAATGAATGAAAGCTGTAAAGAAGTTTTTTCGCGGCTTGTTCGTAGCGGAAGAGTATGTGGGAATGGCGCTGCTGATCAGCATGGTGGTCAGCGTTGTGCTGCAGGTCGTCTCGCGCTACGTGGTAGGAAAGCCGCTGGACTGGACGGAGGAGGCCTCCCGATTTCTGTTCGTATGGCTCATCATGCTCATGATCGGCCATTGCATTCCGGTAAAAGCGCATATGAAGGTAGAGCTGTTTGTTGATCTGCTCCCGCAGAGACTGCAGATTATTCTCACGGTATTCATGAAGCTTGCGACGCTCGCATTTTTCATTTACCTGATCCCGCATACCTGGAAGCTCGCTCTGGCGCAGCACCGCGTTCGTTCAACGGCGCTGCAGCTGCCGTATTCTTATACTATGGTTCCGTCACGCTCGGCTCCGTGCTGGCGGCGCTGCATATGATCGAAAATCTCTTGTTTGATACAAAATGGAAACCGGAGGAGCACACGAAATGAATATGGGACTCTTTTTTGCGCTCTTTCTTTTTGTTTTGCTTCTGGGCGGCTCCGTGGCGTTTGCCATGGTTTCCTGTTCCGCCATATACATGATTGTAAACGGCCTGCCGTTTATGCTGATGGGTCAGCGCCTTGTCGCGGGCGCCAACTCCTTCGTGCTGCTCGCCATTCCGTTTTTCATTCTGGCGAGCAACATCATGAACTCCGGCGGCGTAACGGATCGTATCTTCAATTTTGCCAATCGCGCCGTTGGCTGGGCACCGGGCGGTCTTGGCCATGCGAACATTGTCGCGAGCGTCATCTTTGCCGGAATGTCCGGCTCCGCCGTGGCGGACGCCGCCGGACTTGGAAAAATCGAGATCAAGGCGATGAGCGATTCCGGGTACGATCTGAAGTTTGCCTCGGCCATCACGGGCGCTTCCGCTATCATCGGGCCGATCATTCCGCCGAGCATCCCGTGCGTGCTCTTCGGTGTAGCGGCAAGCCAGTCGATCGGCAAGCTGTTCGTTGCCGGCGCGCTTCCGGGGGTGCTCATGGCTGTGTGTCTTGGCATCATGGTGTTCATTGAGTGCGTGATCCACAAATACCCCCGCGAAAAATGGGCCGGATGGAAGGCACTCTGGCTGTCGCTGCGTGAGTCGCTGCTCTCGCTGCTCACGCCGGTCATCATCCTTGTCGGCATGTTCACCGGTGTCGTTACCCCGACGGAGGCGGCGGTCATTGCGATCCTCTATTCGCTGATCCTCGCATTCGTATATAAGCAGATGTCCTGGCGCCGTTTTAAGGCCGTTCTTGTGGAAAGCATCGAGACCGCCGTTCCCATCATGGCAATTTTGTGCGCTGCGCAGGCCTTCGGCTGGATCATGGCAAACGAGCAGGTACCGCAGACGATCCTCGCCTTCTTCACCGCGCACATCCATTCCAAAACGATGGCGCTCATCATCGTGAACCTTCTTCTGCTCATCGTCGGCTGCTTCATGGAGGCCGGTCCCGCTATCATTATTCTTGTTCCGGTGCTGCTGCCGATCATGACTTCGTTCGGCGTTGACCCGATCCATTTTGGCATCATTATGGTGCTCAACCTTATGATCGGCCTTATCACACCGCCGGTCGGCGTTATCCTCTATGTTCTGCAGGGAATCACCGGCTTGAAGTTTAAGGAAGTTGTTTCCAGCATTCTGCCGTATCTGGGCGCGCTGCTCGTCTCGCTTATGCTGGTAACGTTTGTTCCCGAGCTTTGCACATTTCTCCCCAATTTGCTTTTTAAGTGAAAGAAGGTATAGAAAAATGGAAAAAACGGTTCGTTCCGAAGAAGAGATTCAGGCAGCCTCCACCGCGCTGATCGAGCGTGCCCGCGCCGCGCAGCGCCAGTTTGAGTACGCCTCGCAGGAAGAGGTTCGGCATATTGCCAAGGCGATTGCACGCCTCTCTTACGATCGCGCGGAGGTCTGGTCAAAGGCGCTCTTCCGGGAGAACGGCGGAAGCGGCCGCATCGAGAGCAAAATGGCGCAGCTGCTGACGCGGCCTCTCGGTCTGGCGGCGCAGGTGGATCAGGTGAAAACGGTCGGCGTCATCGAGGAAGATCCGGACGGATATCTTGTGAAGATTGCAAAGCCGTTGGGCGTTATTGTCTCTCTCGTGCCGATGACGGTGCCTACGGGACTTGTGGCGTGCCAGTCGATCTTCTCTTTGATGGCGCGAAACGCCATGATCTATTCCCCGCATCCGCGCACGCTGCAAACAACGAAATTCGTCGTGGACGATATCCGCGAGCTGCTCACCCGTATGGGCTATCCGGCGGATCTGATCCTGTGCGCGGAAGAACCGTCCCACGCCATGACGGATCGCCTGATGGCACAGGCGGACTATGTCATTGCAACCGGCGGCTCAGCGATGGTGAAGGCGGCCTATTCCTCCGGTACGCCGGCGTTCGGCGTGGGCGCGGGCAACTCGGTCTCGTTTGTGGATGAGAGCGCAGACCTTGCCAAAACCGCGGAAGGCATCATGCGCGCCGAAATGAACGACTGGGGCTCCGGCTGCTCCACGGAAAACTCTGTGGTGATCCATGAGGCGGTGTACGACCAGATGCTTCGTGAGCTGCAGAAGGTTGGCGGCCATCTCTGCAATGCAGAGGAAAAGGACAAGCTGATCCATACGCTCTGGAAAAACGGAAAGCTCAATGTAGAGTGCATCATTCATCCGCCGCAGCACATCGCAGCGAAGGCCGGCTTCTCCGTTCCCGATAGCTGCACGTTCCTGATGGCGGAAGAGGATCATTGCGGCAGAGAATACCCCATGACCGAGGAAAAGCTCTCGCCCGTGATCGCCGTATGGAAGGTTCACTCGTTTGAGGAAGGCGTGGATCTTGTGAACCGCATCCATACCATTTCCGGTGCGGGACACTCCTGCTCCATTCACAGCGCGGACGAGGAGCACATCCTGCGCTACGCCATGCGCACGCATACGTCCCGCGTTGCGGTCAACTGCTGCACCGGCCTCAACAACGCCGGAAGCAATAACAACAAAATGCCGTGGACATTCTCGCTCGGCTGCGGAAGCTGGGGCGGCAACGCCTATTCGGAGAATAACTCCTTCAAGCACTATTACAACACAACCTGGGTATACCGGCTGATGCCGGAAACGAAGGGGCCGGACAAGGACGAAGTGTTCCGCTGCTTTGCGGACAGGGACGATCTTTTCTCCAATTATCCGGAATTTACAATGAAGTAATCCATAGGCACATATAGCCGTGGGCGGGAAAATCTCGTCCACGGTTTTTATATGCCCAAAAAATGGTTGACAAATATATCGTACTGCGATATATTATACATCGCGGTGCGATATATCGCGGCGCGAAATGAAAAAAGGAGGGCGGTCGTATGGACGCGCACATCCGAAAGGTGTATGTGCCGATGACGGAAACGGCGTTTTATATTCTGCTGTGTCTCAAAACGCCGAACCACGGGTACGGCATCGTGCAGACGGTCGAACGGCTGACGGACGGGGCGATCAAGCTCGCGCCCGGCACCATGTACGGGAGCTTATCCAAAATGGAAAAGGACGCTCTGATCCGCTTTGTCCGGGAGGAAGAAAAGCGAAAAATCTATGAGATCACCGATTTGGGGCGGGAAGTGCTGCAAACGGAGATCGCGCGCATCGAGCGGCTGTACCGCATCGCGCAGGAGGGAAAGTAAATGGAAACAAAAACGACCGTAAAGTTCTTCAGCGTTGTAAACTGGGAAAAGGAACAGGAGTATCTGCGCCAAATGCACCGGCAGGGTTGGAAATTTGTCCGGCTGACGGCGCTCTGCTTCTATCATTTTGTAAAGTGCGAACCGGAGGACGTGATCTACCAGCTCGACTATAACGCGGACGGGGTAGAGCACAAGGAGGAATATGTGCAGCTCTTTGCCGACTGCGGCTGGGAGTACCTGCAGGACTATATGGGCTACAGCTATTTCCGCAAAAGCGCCTCGCAGACCGACGGCGCGGAGGAGATCTTCTGCGATGACGCCTCGCGCCTTCAGATGTTCGAGCGCGTCGGGCGGGGGCGGATGCTGCCGCTGCTCGTGATTTTTCTCTGCGTGATGCTGCCGGGGCTTCTTCGCTCTATCGCGCAGGGGGAAGGCGTTCTTGTCGTGATGCTCGGTATCATTGTGGGGGTGTATATCTATCTCTTTGCCCGCTTCTTCTGCCGGTACCGGCAGATCAAAAACC
>CAVIVK010000091.1:0-3591 GCA_963645975.1 Bifidobacteriaceae bacterium
TGCAGCAGGGCGATGTGCTGCACATCGCGTTTACCTCCGGCCAGTCCGGCTCGGTGCATAACGCGTTCCTGGCGGCGGATATGCTGAAGGAGAAGTACCCTGACCGGAAGCTGGTAGTGATCGACTCTTTGTGCTCGTCCTCCGGCTACGGGCTGCTGGTGGACACGGTGGCCGACATGCGCGACGCGGGCGCAACGCTGGACGAGGCGGCCCAGTGGGTGCTGGATAACCGCAACAAGGTGCACCACCAGTTCTTCTCCACCGATATGACCCAGTTCCGGCGCACAGGCCGGGTGTCCGGCGCAGCGGCGGCCATCGCCACGGTGCTGAACATCTGCCCGCTGATGCGGCTGGACAACAAGGGCGCCATCAAGGCATACGACAAGGTGCGGGGCACGCACAAAGCCATCGAGGCCACCGTAAACGCCATGGAGGAGCACGCCCAGGGCGGCCGGGAGTATGACCAGCGGTGCTGGATCTGCCATTCCCAGTGCCCGGCGCTGGCCCAGCAGCTCTCCGACGCGCTGGGCGAGCGGTTCCCCCATGTGAAGGGGAACATCCGCATCTGCGACATCGGCACCATCATTGGAAGCCACGCCGGGCCGGGCACGGTGGCCGTGTTCTTCTACGGCGACGAGCGCCCGGAGATGGCCTGACGCGTGAGTAACAAAGGCCGGAGCGGCAAATAATATCAGGGCGGGGCCAATGTGCCCCGCCCTTACTTATATGTCACGCACAAAAAGGGACGCTCTTGCAATCGGATGGGAATCGCGCTATACTATATAGATGATTTTATGGGTTTAAAGGGGGATTCCCGTTGAGTTTTTGCGATAGATGCGGTGCGTACATCCCGATCGGGGAAACGGCGTGCCCCGCCTGCGGCTACGACCCGGAGGCCGAGGCGAAAAAAGCGAAGGAAGCGGCGGAGCGTGCCGCCGAGGAAGAACGCCGCCGCGCAGCGGAGGAGGCGCGCCGGGAACGGGAAGCTGCGGCGGAGGCCGAGCGGCGCGAGCGGGAAGAGGCTGCGCGCAAAGCCCGGGAGGAAGCGCAGCAAAAGGCGAAGGAAGAGGCGGAACGCCGTTATGCCGAGCAGCAAAAACGCTGGCAGCAGGATCCCTGGCAGCAGACGCACACCGGCGGCCCGGCGCAGGGACAGTACACTTCCCAGCGCACGGCGGGCGGTTCCCAGGCGCAGTACGCCTCGCAGCGCACCGGCCAGACGAATTCCAACGCCGGGGAATACCGGCAGGAAAAAACGTATTCCGCCGCCGACAACGAGATGCGTCAAAAGGCGGTCGAATCGGTCGAGCGGCAGAAGCTTTCCGTTCTTTCATATCTCGGCCCCTTCTGGCTGATTCCGGCTATCACGCAGAACGGCGATCCCTTCATGAAATACCACACGGAGCAGGGACTTGGTCTCCTGATTTTCTGGGCGGCAACGAGCCTTCTCGGAAGATGGTGGGGCTGGGTCGGCTTCGTCGGAAACATCATCAGCCTGGTCGGCACGATCAAGGGCATCAAGAATGTTCTCCGCGGCAAAAGAGAGCCGCTGCCGGTGATCGGCGATCTTGTGCAGTCCGTCAAGGAATCCATCGCAAAGCAAAAAAACAAACGTTGAAATAAGGAGGACACGTTATGAAACCCACCGTATATTTTTCCCGGGAGATCACGCCGGAAAAAGTTCTTGAGCTGTACCGCGCGCTCGGCAAAGAGCTTCCCGGCAAGGTTGCGATTAAAGTGCACTCCGGCGAGGAGGGCAACCAGAACTTCCTGCACCCCGAATTCTGGAAGAGCGTTGTGGATGCGGTGAACGGCACCGTCGTCGAGTGCAACACGGCGTATGCCGGCTCTCGCAATTACACCGAGCAGCACCGCCGTCTCCTGCGCAAGCATGGATGGTCGGAGGTGTTTGATGTGGACATTCTCGACGCCGAAGGCCCCGATCTGGAGCTGCCCATCCCGAACGGCCATGTGCTGAAAAAGGACATCGTCGGCAAGGATATCGAAAACTATAACTCCATGCTCGTCCTCTCCCATTTCAAGGGCCACCCGATGGGCGGCTACGGCGGAGCGCTCAAGCAGCTCTCCATCGGCTGCGCCTCCACCGCAGGCAAAGTGTGGATCCATTCCGGCGGCACAACGGTCGACCAGAGCAAATTCTGGGACAGCCTCCCGCCGCAGGACGTGTTCCTCGCTGGCATGGCGGATGCGGCGAGCGCCGTTGTGGACTATTTCCACGGCAACATGGCGTTCGTGAACGTGATGAAAAACCTCTCCGTCGACTGCGACTGCTGCGCTGTGGCGGAGGATCCCTGCATGAAGGACATCGGCATTCTCGCCTCGCTCGACCCGGTCGCGGTCGATCAGGCGTGCATTGATCTCGTCTACGCTGCAACGGACGACCCCGGCCAGAAGCACTTCATCGAGCGCGTGGAGTCGCGCCACGGCGTCCACACGATCGAGTGCGCCGCCGCCCTCGGCGTCGGCAGCCGCGAGTACGAGCTCGTCGAATTGTAAAAATTGCACGCCGCGCTTTTGGCGGAATTGACAAGCGGATTCTTTGCGTGATAAAATGAAAAAAGAGCGGATGCGGATCGGTCTCACAATTCGCATCCGTTCTTTGTTTTTTGATAAGTGAAAAAAGAGAGAAAGGGAGATGGCCGCTGTGGGAAAGCTGTTCGGAAAGACGTGGATGTTCGATACGCTCGTGGAGATCGTCGGGAGCATACTGACCGGCGTCGCCATCTACAACTTCGCTCTGCCCGCAAAGTTTCCGATGACCGGCTTCTCGGGCCTTGCGATGATCCTCTACCGGCTGTTCGGCCTACCCATCGGCGTGATGACGATCGTTCTCAACATCCCGGTGGCGATCGTCTGTTACCGGCTGCTCGGCCGCCGGTTTTTCCTTTGCAGCGTCCGGTGCATGATCCTCTCCTCGCTGTTCATTGACTACCTGGCACCGCTCCTGCCGGTCTACACCGGCGAGCGGCTCATCGCCGCCATCTGCGCGGGCGTGCTCGGCGGGCTGGGCTATGCGCTCATCTATATGCGCAATTCCTCCACCGGCGGCGCGGATTTTATTACGCTGGCACTCAAGGCCAAGCACCCGCATCTGCCGCTTGGCCGGTTCATCCTGCTCACGGACGGCGTCGTTGTAATACTGGGCGGCATCATTTTCCACGATTTCGACGGCATCGTCTACGGCATGCTCATTGATCTCGTTTTTGCCGTCATCGCCGACAAGATCATGTACGGCGCAAACGCCGGAAAGCTTGCGCTCATCGTCACCAATCACGGCAAAGCCGTCACGGAACGGATCGACGAGCTCTGCGGCCGCGGCACAACGATCATCGACGCGCGCGGCGGCTTCCGGCAGGATCACCGCGATGTGGTGATGTGCGCCTGCTCCGGCAAGGAGATGTTCACGATCACCCGCGAGGTGAAGCTGCTCGACCCGGCGTCGTTCACCATCATCCTCGAATCCAACGAAGTCCACGGCGAGGGCTTCCACATGCTGCATGTGGCGGAGCCGCCGGAGAAAGACGGGAAATAATCCACCGAAAACAAAAGCGCATTCTCCGCGGGAAGCGG
>CAVIVK010000092.1:0-4166 GCA_963645975.1 Bifidobacteriaceae bacterium
CTGTCGTAAGTTATGTAAATTAAATTATGTAATCAATATTACGTAAAACAATTTACGTAAACTAAATTACGTAAAATAAATTATGTAGCTTAAATTATGTAAACTTATTTTGATCGTATAAGGAAGCATACATGGCAAGAAAGAAGGAAAGCCCGGCATCGCGCCACGCGACCGCCGAGGAACAGAATGTAATGGGGCTGCGCTCCGCTGTTGTGGAGCAGCCTGTCACCGAAACGCTCGAGAATAACTACATGCCCTATGCGATGAGCGTCATCGTCTCGCGCGCCATCCCGGAGATCGACGGCTTCAAGCCGAGCCACCGGAAGCTGTTGTACTGCATGTACAAAATGGGGCTTCTCACCGGTGCGCGCACGAAGTCGGCGAACATCGTCGGCGCGACGATGCACTATAACCCTCACGGCGACTCGGCCATCTATGATACGATGGTGCGTCTCTCGAAGGGCTATGGCGCGCTGCTCACGCCGTTTGTGGATTCCAAGGGCAACTTCGGCAAGGTGTATTCGCGCGATATGGCGTGGGCGGCCTCGCGCTATACGGAGGCAAAGCTCGCGCCCATCTGTGCGGAGCTCTTCCGCGATATCGACAAGGACACCGTGGATTTTGTCCCGAACTATGATAACTCCACCACGGAGCCGACGCTTCTCCCGACCACGTTCCCGAATGTGCTCGTCTCGGCGAACATGGGCATTGCCGTCGGCATGGCGTCGAACATCTGCGGGTTCAATCTCGGCGAGGTCTGCGAAACGACGATCGCGCTTTTGAAAGACCCGGAACATAATATTCTCACAACACTCCCTGCGCCGGACTTTCCGACCGGCGGCGAGATCGTGTGCGATCCCGGCGAGATGGAGTCGCTCTATAAGACCGGCCGCGGCGGCGTGAAGGTGCGCGCCCGCTGGCGCTTTGATCCCAAGGAGCGCATCATTGAAATTTACGAAATCCCGTACAGCACGACCGTCGAGGCGATCATTGATAAGGTCGCTGAGCTCGTAAAGGCGGGGAAGCTGCGCGAAGTGAACGACATGCGCGACGAGACCGACCTCAACGGCCTCAAGCTCGCCATCGACGTCAAGCGCGACGTTGACCCCGAAAAGCTCATGCAAAAGCTCTTCCGCATGACGCCGCTGCAGGACAGCTTCGCCTGCAACTTCAATATTCTCCTCGGCGGTACGCCGCGCGTGTGCGGCGTCGGCGAGATTTTGGACGAGTGGATCGCCTGGCGGCTCGAATGCGTCCGCCGACGGGTATACTTTGATGTATCGAAGAAGAAGGAAAAGCTCCATCTTCTCAACGGTCTCAAAAAGATTCTGCTCGACATTGACCGTGCCATTTCCATCATCCGCAACACCGAGCGCGAGAGCGACGTTGTGCCCAATCTCATGATCGGCTTCGGCATCGACCAGGTGCAGGCGGAGTATGTTGCGGAGATTAAGCTGCGCAACATCAACCGCGAATACATCCTCAAGCGCACCGAGGAGACGGACGAGCTCGAACGCGAGATCGCCGAGCTTGAAGATACGCTCGCGAGCCGCCGCAAGCTGCGTGCGATCATCATCTCGGAGCTGCAGCAGGTGATGAAGAAATATCCTTCGCCGCGCCGCAGCGTCATCACTTACGCCGCCGACGCGCCCGAAGCGCCGGAGGAGGATGCCGTGGAGGACTACCCGGTCAATCTGTTCCTCTCGCGCGAAGGATATTTCAAAAAGATCACGCCGCTTTCCCTGCGCATGGGCGGTGAACAGAAGTACAAGGAAAATGACGGCCCGTCGCAGAGCTTTGAGACGACGAACCGCGCCGAAATGCTCGTATTCACCGATAAGGCACAGGTCTATAAATGCCGCGCGGCGGACTTTGCCGATACGAAGGCCTCGCAGCTCGGCGTATATCTGCCCGGCCATCTCGGCATGGACGACGGCGAGAGCGTGTTCTCGCTCGTCCTGCCCGGCGACTACCGCGGCGAGGTGCTGTTCTTCTTTGAAAACGGCAAGTGCGCCCGTGTGCCGCTCGAGAGCTACGCCACCAAGACAAACCGCAAGCGTCTCACCGGTGCATACTGCGACAAGAGCCCGCTCCGCGCGCTGCTCGTCCTCACGGAGGAGCAGAATGTGGCGGTGTTCTCTACCGAGGGGCGGGCGCTTGTGTTCAACACGGCGCTGCTCGCGCCCAAAACCTCCCGCGCCACGCAGGGCGTTGCGGTTATGACGCTCAAGCCGAAGTATCGGCTCGAGCGCGCGGCGTTCCTTGCCGACACGACCATTCAGAATCTTGCGCGCTACCGTATGCGCAGCATCCCCGCCGCCGGCGCGCTCCTCCGCGAAGAGGATCGGGGCGAGCGGCAGATGACGTTGCTCGACGGCGCAGAATAAAAATATAAAGAAAGAAACCGATAGAGCTATGGAAGCGAAACTTCACGGAAAACTCTGGTTTGATGTTTTGAAGATCCTCATTGGTTCTTCTCTTGTCGCGGTCTCGTTCCGCTATCTCACGTTCCCGAACAGCATCGTTTCCGGCGGCGTGACCGGCATCGCGCAGATCGTGAACCTCCTGACCGGCTTGCCGGTCGGTGCAATCACGGTGGCGATCAACGCGCCGCTCTTCATTTGGGCGTGGCAGAAGCTCGGCAAGCGCTTTGTAGCGCTCACGCTGCTCTGCATGCTCACAAGCTCGCTGCTCATCGACCTTCTCGCGCATTTTCCCTATACCGTTACGGAAGAGCCGATGCTCGCGGCGGTGTACGGCGGCCTTGTTACCGGCACGGGCTACGGCATCTGCTACACGACCGGCGCGACCGCCGGCGGCACGGATATCCCCTCACGTATGCTCCGCCGCCGGTACCCGCACATCAATATGACGACGTTTATTCTTTCGTTTAACCTTGTCATCATTGTCACGTTCGCGTTCGTATTCCACCGGTTTGACAGCTGCATGTACACGCTCATCTGCATGTACATCACCAACAAGGTAGAATCGCTCCTTCTGTACGGCCCGGTCAACTCCCGGCTGTGCTATATCATCTCCGACAAGAGCGCCGATCTGAGCAGCGCCATCACCGGGCGGCTGCACCGCGGCGTAACGCTGCTTGACGGTCACGGCGCGTGGTCCGGCAAGAGCGAGCGCGTCATCATGTGCGCCGTGAAGCCCGGCCAGCTTGGCCCCCTCCGCCGTATGGTACGCGAGATCGATCCAAAGTCGTTCCTCATTGTGGGCGACGCCCGCACGATCTATGGCCACGGATTTGAAAGTATCGAGGAGGACTGAACTTTATGGCAGATCTCGAAAAGACAGCGAAAAATCTGGAAAGCCGGGGCTTTTGCGTCCACCGCTTTGCCACCGGCGCGGAAGCGGCGGATTATCTCGTTCGCGAAGTGCACGGTACGACCGTCGGCATCGGCGGCAGCGTGACGATTGATACGCTTGGTGTGTATGACCGGCTCTGCGCAGGCAATGAAGTATTCTGGCATTGGAAAAATGCCGCACCGGATACGCGAGAGCGGGCAGGGAAGGCAGAAACCTATCTCTGCAGCGCCAACGGCGTGAGCGAGACTGGTGAGATCGTCAACATCGACGGCTACGGCAACCGCGTGACCGGCACGATCTATGGGCCGCAGCGCGTGTTCCTCGTCGTCGGCAAAAATAAGATCGCTCCCGATCTGAACGGCGCGATCGACCGGGCGCGCAACGTCGCCGCGCCGCTCAACGCCCGCCGCCTGAAGCGAAATACCCCCTGCGCCAAGGGCGAGCTCCGCTGTTATGACTGCCGCAGCCGGGAAAAGGTCTGCGGCGTGATGACGGTTTTCTTTATGCCGCCGACGTCCATCAAGGAGTTCCACGTCTTTCTCGTCGATGAGGATCTTGGTTACTGATTTCCCGAAACTTTTCACACTAGGGCGCATATACTGATTTGTATATGCATGTGTGGAGGTGTTGATATGGGACCGGATATCGATGATCTCATTTTCGGCAGCGGCGAAACTGCGCCGAGTGACAGATGACAGATAAAAAGACAAAAGCCCTTCCGCGGCCGCGGAAGGGCTTTTAGATTCTAAAATAAAAACACCGGGACCGTCTTCCGACGATCCCGGTGAACTTTTGGAGCGGGCAACGAGATTCGAACTCGCTACCTCCACCTTGGCAAGGTGGCGCTC
>CAVIVK010000093.1:0-7834 GCA_963645975.1 Bifidobacteriaceae bacterium
GCTTCTACCACGGAGACTACCTCGCTGTAGCTGCCGGTACCCATGATGCCGTCCACCTCCGGGAGTTCGGCGCGGATATCGTCGGCATAGCGCTGGGCGAGACAGCCCGAGACGATGATCTTGAGCTCCGGGTTTTCCTCGCGGTAGGCAGCGGTCTCGAGAATTTTTTCAATGGCCTCGGTCTTGGCCGATTCGATAAAAGCGCAGGTGTTTATGATCACGGCGTCCGCCTTCGCGAGATCGTCGGTAAAGAAATACCCGGCGTCCTGCAGCAGAGCCAGCATTTCCTCGCTGTTTACGAGGTTTTTGGGGCAGCCGAGAGAGATCATGGCCACCGTGGAGGATTGGTTCATGGCGTGTCCTTTCCGGAAAGATAGCGTTCTGCCGCCGCGCGGATCTCCTCCCAGGAGAAGCCGCGGCGAAGGAGGTAGTTTTGCGTGCGTTGGAGATTTTCGGGGGAGGCATCGCCGCGCAGCTTTGCCGCATAGAGCCGGTCAACGGTATTGTCCGCCTCCGGCAGCTCGGCGAGTGCCGTATCCCACAGTTCGCGGTCGATGCCGCGGCGGAAGAGCTCCTCGCGGATGCGCCGTTCGCCGTAGCCTTTGGCGGCATAGTGGCGCACAACGAGTCCGGCGAAGCGCTCGTCGTTGACAACACCGAGACCGCAGAGCCAGTCGGCGACTTCCGCGGCGTCGTTCTCGGAGATGCCCTTTTCGGTGAGCTTATCCAGCAGCATTTTGCGCGATACGTCGCGCCGTTCCAGGATCTTCAGCGCCCGCTGCTTGGCTTCGTCGTTCATCAGCCCTCGAAGTCGTCCGCGGAAATATCAATGGCGCGGCCCGCGGCAATGGCGGCCTTGCGCGCCTGCGGCGTGAGCAGCTTGTGGGCATTGGCGCGGATGTCGGCCTCGATCTTGTCGGCGACCTCGGGGTTGGATTCCAGATATTCCTTGACCTTGTCTTTGCCCTGAATACGCTCGCCGTTCACGGTGAACCACGCGCCCGCCTTGTCGATGAGCTCAAGCTTCACACCGAGATCAATGATCTCGCTGACCTTGGAAATGCCTTCGCCGTAGATGATATCAAATTCGGCCTCCTTGAACGGGGGCGCAACTTTGTTCTTGATGACCTTGGCGCGGGTGCGGTTGCCCACCATCTCCGTGCCGGATTTGAGCGTTTCAATGCGGCGCATGTCGATACGAACGCTCGAGAAATATTTGAGCGCGCGGCCGCCCGGCGTCGTTTCGGGGTTGCCGTACATAACGCCGATCTTCTCGCGCAGCTGGTTGATGAAGATGACGACGGTGTTCGTCTTGGAGATGGCGCCGGCAAGCTTACGCAGCGCCTGCGACATCAACCGGGCGACCACACCGACGCTGCTCTCGCCCATTTCGCCTTCCAGCTCGCTGCGGGGGAGAAGGGCGGCCACGGAGTCCACCACGACCACATCCACCGCGCCGGAGCGCACGAGCGCTTCGGTGATGTCGAGCGCCTGCTCACCGGTGTCCGGCTGGGAGATGAGAAGATTATCGATATCTACGCCGAGCGCGCGGGCATACGCCGGTTCGAGCGCGTGTTCTACGTCGATGTACGCAGCCTCGCCGCCGCTTTTCTGCGCGCTGGCGACGATGTGCAGCGCAAGTGTCGTCTTGCCGCAGGATTCAGGGCCATAGATTTCGATGATACGGCCGCGGGGCACGCCGCCAATGCCGAGCGCGAGATCGAGCGACAGCGACCCGGTGGGGATCGCTTCAACGTTCACGGCAATATCGTCGCCGAGGCGCATGATCGCACCCTTGCCGTAGTTCTTTTCAATCTGAGCGAGCGCGGTTTCCAGCGCTTTTTTCTTGTCGGTCGCCACAGCGGCGGCCGGGGTGGCGGCCTTTTTCTTTTCTGCCATGATGCATCCCTCACATTTCTTCAGAATCGGTAGAAATCGGTTTCTTTTTCTGTGCGTAAATGACGCGCTCGGTGCCGAGCGTGTCGAGCGTGCAGCCGAGATTGTGGAATCCGGCTTCGAGAAGCAGCGCGCGCACATCCGCTGCCTGCCCCTCACCGACTTCAAATATAATCCATCCGCCGTCCTTTAAAACGGACTTCCAGTTTTGCAGGACGCTGCGGTAAAATACGAGACCATCCTCGCCGCCGTCGAGCGCGAGCATCGGCTCCCAGTCGCGGACGGAGATGTCCAGCGTTTTGCACTCTGCCTCGGTGATGTACGGCGGGTTGCAGGCGATGAGATCGAAATTCTGCATCCGAAGCGGGGGCGGCGCAAGCGCATCCGCTTCGAGCGCGACGGCGCGGGAATTGAGCCGGTGCAGGGAAATGTTTTTTCGTGTAACGGAAAGCGCCTCGGAGCTTATATCGGCAAAGATGACGCGCGCTTTCGGAAGATTGACGCCGAGTGCACAGCCGATGCAGCCGCTTCCACAGCAGAGATCGAGAATGCGCGGCTCGGAAACGTCTTTCAAAATGTCCAGCGCGGTGAAAACGAGCGGCTCGGTGTCTATGCGGGGGATGAGAACCGCGGGTGTTACGATCATTTCCAGCCCGTAAAATTCCCATTTCCCGGCAATATACGCCAGCGGCTCGCCGGAGAGACGCCGCTGTAAAAGATCTTCCGCGGCCTTTTCCGCCTCATCCCCGGCGTACATGTACATCCGGGCGATGAGCTGTGCGTCGGTATAACCGGCGCCCTGCGCAAGCAAGCGCCGTGCCTCGAGCGCATATTCCTCCACACCGGCCTCCTTGAGCGCGCGGCGCATGGCAAGATACAGCTCGTTATAGGTCTTTGCCAATCCTAACCCCTCTTTTTTTACCAGGCGTCCGAGCCCTTTTCTTCCGGGAGAACGAGCTTGAGCGATTCAATGGCGACTTCCAGCATGGAGTCGTCCGGCTCAGCGGTCGTCAGATGCTGCACGGCCTTGCCCGGCGCGGAGGCGATGCGGGCAAGCGCGCTGTCACTCCGTCCCGCCCATTTGATGATTTCATAGCTGATCGAAACGACGACCGGCAGAAGCAGCAGGTGCAGCCCCATACGCGCGAGCGTTCCCTCGGTGCGGACAAAGGAGAAAACAAGAATGCTGATGAAGATCACGATGAAGAGGAAGCTTGTGCCGCAGCGCGGATGGAAGCGCGACTGGATACGCGCGTTTTCCACCGTGAGCGGCAGACCGGCCTCATAGCAGAAGATGGTCTTGTGCTCCGCGCCGTGATACATCCATACGCGCTTCATATCCGGGATCTTTGAGCAGAGCTTCAGATATCCGAGAAAAATCGCAAGCCGGAAAATTCCCTCAACAAGACCGCGCCACACGCCGAGCGGTACGAGCTTGCTGAGAAGACCCGCAAGAAACGTCGGCAGCAGGGCAAAAAGTCCGACGGAGAGCGCAATGCCGAGCACGACCGCCGTATAGAGAATGATCTTTTCCGCCGTTTCATCGGAAAAGTGCTTCTGGATCCAGAGATCAAACTTGTCCGGCTCGCCCTGCTCATCCTCCGGCTGCTGCTCGGCCGACCATGTGATGGCCTTTACGCCGTTGACCATGGAGTCGAGAAAGCTTACAACGCCTCGGATGAACGGATACCCCATCCAGGGGTGCTTCTTCTTGTCGAGAGAGAGGGGGTCAACGCGGGAGACGAGCGTACCGTCGCTCTTGCGGCAGACGATGGCCTGCCGGTCAACGCCGCGCATGAGAATGCCCTCAATGAGCGCCTGCCCGCCGATGCTTGTACGGAAGGGCGCGGATGTCTTGGATTCCTGTGCCATAGAAAATAAACTCCTTATTATGATGCCTTGCGCGGCAGCGTTACCGTGACGCGCACGCCGCCGCCGGCAGCGTTGGCAATGTCGAGCGTGCCGTTGTGCCGTGTGACGATTTCGTCGCACACGGCAAGACCAATGCCGCTTCCGCGCTCTTTGGAGGAGCCCTTGAAGAATTTCTTCTTCACCTGCGGCAGCTCCGCCGGCGGGATGCCGGGGCCGTAGTCGCGGATGCAGACGGAGACGTTTGCATCGTCGTGCGTGATGTTCACGTCGATCTTCTTGCCGTTTTTGCCGTATTTACAGGCGTTATCGAGAATGTTGAGGAACACCTGCGAAAGCCGCTCGGGGTCGCCGGGAATCTCCGGAAGATCCTCCTCCGGAGAAACATAGGTCACGGCGAGCCCTTCGTGGCGGAAAAGCTCATTATAGGTGTAGAGGCAATCCTCTACCAGCGCGGGCAGCTCCACGGTGTAAACGTGCAGCGTAAACCGCCCGTCCTGGATACGCGTGAATTCCAGCAGTTCTTCAACCATTTTGGTAAGGCGTCCGGCCTCACGTGTGATGATCTCAATGCCGCGGCGCGAGTCGCCCTGAATGGCCTCGTCGTAAGCAAGCGTTTCCGCCCAGCCGGTGATGGCGGTGAGCGGCGTGCGCAGCTCGTGGGAAACGGAGGAGATGAACTCGGTCTGCACGCGCTCGGTCTGCGAGAGCTTCTGCGACATATCGTTGATTGCATCGGTCAGTTCGCCGATTTCGTCGTTGTGAGTCTTTTCCACCTGTGCGCCGTAGCTCCCCTCGGCAATGCGCCGGGCTACGCCCGTGAGCGAGGCGATCGGCTCGGTGATCGTGCGAAGGAAGTAAAGATTCGAGAAAATGACGATCGCCAAAACGACAAGCCCGATGCCGCCCGCGACGAGCGCGGAGGTGTTCACCGCGCGGTCGATGAGTTTGAGGCTCGTAATATACCGCATCATGCCGACGACGCTCCCGCTGCCGGAAACGAGCGGCGCAGACACGGCGAGAACCTTCTCGCCCGTGGAGGCGCGTTTGCCCTGCCAGAAGCTGATCTTGCCGGAGTCGAGCGCGTTTTTGATATCGTCCGAGCCGGGGATCGAACCGGCGGAAATGCCGGTGGAGGCAATCTCCACGCGTCCTTCGGTGTTGACGAACTGCAATTCGAGAGAATCCTTGTCGTCAAAGTTTTCGGCGTAGTTGAAAGCGCTCTGATAAAACTCGGCATACGTGCGATCCACATAGGACGAGAGAAATGCCGACGCCGTTTCCGCCTTTGCCTGCAGCGAGGCACGCGTGGCGGAGTAATAATACGCCTGCAGCGAGAGCGTATACGCCGTAAGTGCGATAAGAATTGCCAGCAGTACAAGTCCGCTCCCAACAAACATACCGCGGGCACGGATGGAGCGAAAATGGATATCGCGCAGGCGCGGCAGATGCACCGTGGTTTTGGCGGCTGCGGCGTGGCGGCTTTTTTCTTTTTTTGCGAAAAGGTCAGCGAGCAGCTTCTTCATGGAATGCAAATCCTCCGAAGAGTCTTAAAGTCCCCACTTGTAACCGTAACCCCAAACGGTGGTGATGTAGGCGGGCATGGTGGGGTCGTCCTCAATCTTGATGCGCAGACGGCGGATGTTGACGTCTACGATCTTCAGCTCGCCGAAATAGTCGCGGCCCCATACCTCGTTGAGAATATCCTCGCGGGAGAGGGCTTTGCCGGGATTGTCCATGAAATATTTAATGATGGAAAACTCGATCTGCGTCAGACGCACGCGCTCGCCGTTTTTCTCCAGCGTGCGGTTCCGCGTGTTGAGGCGGAACGGCCCCTGCCGGATCTCCCCGGTCTCCTCGGCGTCCTGCTCGCCGCCGGTGCGGCGGAAGAGCGCGTCGATGCGGGCGGTGAGCTCGGCGGGGGAGAAGGGCTTGGTGACATAGTCGTCCGCACCGGTCATCAGGCCGGTGACCTTGTCCATCTCCTGGCTTCGGGCGGTGAGCATGATGATGCCGATGCGCGTGTTGGACGCGCGGATGCGGCGGCAGACCTCAAAGCCATCGATGTCCGGCAGCATAACGTCCAGCAGCGCCACGCGGATGTCCGGGTGGCGGCGGAGCTGTTCGAGCGCCATTTCGCCGCAGTCGGCTTCGATCGGCTCATAGCCGCTTCGGCGCAGATTGATGACGACAAAGCTTCGGATATTGGCTTCGTCCTCCAGAACCAGAACTTTCTTCATATCGGTTTCTTACCCTCCAACGACGGAGCCGGAGCTCCAGTCCGTATATATCACATGAAATCGGCTGCGGATTGTGTTCTCGTCGGTTTTGCCGTCAAGAATCTCGGCGGCGTATACCGTCGTGCCCTCTTCCTGCAGAAGGAAGCGGTTATCGAGCTTGGCGCGCTCGTACCGGTTTTCCCCGGTGATGGCGTATATGGCAACATAGTTTTCCAGCGAACCGTCTGAGCGCAGGCGCGAGAGGATCACAGCCCGTTCGCCGGATACGCTGTCGTCCCGCTGTACCGTGAGCCCGACGTCCCAGCCGGTCGGCAGCACGAGATACCAGTTGTCCGTAACGCAATGGTATGTTGTCATAACGGTGCTTGCGCGGCCGGAAGCATCGTACCGGAACCAGGCGATCGACCAGAAAACCTCGTCGCCGCGGCTGTAGAGCTGCTGCGGGTGCGGAATTTCGGTGCAGCCGTCGCCGTCAATGTCCTGCGCGTACACAAGACTGTAGGAGCGGCGCGTTTCGGAAATCTGTGTGGAGCGGTTCATGGTGAGATTGATAAGGGAACCGTCCCGGCAGACGAAGAGATCGGATACGAGATCGCCGGTCGTGAGCGTGGATTCCGCGAGCAGGGCGGGGGCATCCCCCGCGAGGGTGATCATACGCAGGCGCTGCAGCGAGGCGATATCTGCGCTAAGCGCCGCCGAGGTCGCCTGCGGCTCCTGGCCGAGTGCAAAGGTGTATTGGTCGATGAGATATGTCGTGCTGTTTGCCGCACGCAGATTCAAAAGCTCATCGCAGCCGTCGCGGTTGATGTCGCCGGTGACGAACTCGGCGCTGTCGGTGCTCAAAAGCGCATCGCCGCTCCATCCTGCGAGGGAATATACGGAGAGAACGGATACGCCCGAGGAAATCTGCCACGAAACGAGAAGCTCTTTCTGTCCGTTTCCGGTGAGATCGGCATAGTCAATCCGTCCGATGGATGAGCCCTCGCCGGAGAGGGAGAGCACGAGCCGATATTCACCGTTTTCCGAGGAATAGATGTTGATTTTGGGGTTCTTTCCGCCGTCGCGGAAGAAAGCAAGCGCTTCGTCGGCCCCGTCGCCGTCTACGTCGCTGAGCTGTACGCTCTGGCGGTAGCTGCCGTGCGTGGGTGCAGCATATTCGCTGCCGGAGGCAAGCTCCGTGTCAATGAGCGATTGGAGCTGCTGGTATTCCTCCGAGGCCATCGGAAGGGAAAAATACTGATCGATGTTGCCGGAATAGCAGCCGCTCAGACAGAAAAGCAGCGCGGCAAGCAGAAGAAAAGCCCCCGGCCGGACAAATCGTTTCATAATCTATCTCCGTTTTTGTGAGCATAAATAGGCAAAACTATAATACCATATCTCCCCCAAAAATGGAATACCGCTTGCGGAATATTTTTTCTTGCCAAAGGAGAAATTACGCGGTATAATGCCGCCATACGCCGGTGTGGTGGAATTGGCAGACGCCCGGGACTCAAAATCCCGTGTCCGCAAGGACGTGCGGGTTCGACCCCCGCCACCGGCACCATGTCGTCGCAAGCTGTGTATCGCTTGCGACGATTTTTTATTTTGCGTAAAACGGTTTTGCGTCCGCTCTGCTGTTCGTCATTTTTGATGCTGCCCGGTTTCCTCGCTTTAAAAAGGGAGAACAACGGTCTTTTCTGGCAACCCGTTTTTCAACTTTGCAATATGCAATAATCGTATGTAAAACGCAGGAAAAGCCTCCCGCATCCGTAAAGAATGCGGGAGGCTTTGTATGTGGGTGATATATAGCTTACGCGCGGGAGAAGACGATCGCGGTCCCGGCGATATCC
>CAVIVK010000094.1:0-3128 GCA_963645975.1 Bifidobacteriaceae bacterium
AAAGGGCTTGCCGCCTGCTATTCACAGACAACAAGCCCTTTCGGTGGCTTGAACAATTTGCGCTTAATTTATTTGTCTAACTTTTTGGGGTCACTTCACATTGGAACGCGGCGGAACTTTTGTTATCTGCTTGTGTTAAGAAAATTTTGCGGCAAGCGAGGAGAAATTTACGAGCCCCGCAAGCAGCCAACAAACTACGGCAGTCGGCAGCGCGGTTACGGCGTCGATGACCATGTGCTGCTTGACGAGCATCGTCGACACGACAATCGCGAGCGACCACAAAACGATCACGAGACGCAGCCACAGCGGCAGCATCGGCGCTGCGAGCGCGGCGAACGCGAAGAGGAACGAAACCGAACAATGCACGCTCGGCGCACAGTTGAGAAAGCGGTGGTTCGCACCGTATACGGTGCCGATGACAAAGCCGGTCAGCCCCTTCTTCGGCGGCACGGGGCGCTCGAACGTCGTCGGGTAGATGAGATAAATGATGTTGCTCAAAAGCTGGTCGATGCTGTGCGCGAGCATGTATTTGAGACAGAGCTCCGGCGCAACGATATTGAGCAGCAGCGGCACGCCGAACAAAAGCACGAACCATGAGCTGTAAATATAGATCCAGCCGGGACGGAACGGGATGCGCTCGTCAAGCGCCCCGCCCACGGTGTGCGGCTCACCTTCAAGATATTGCGAGCCGAAATATGTGACCAGATGAAAAACCATCATCCCTGCCCAAAGCAGGAAGAAAACGCCCCAGCGAATGAGAACCACCCCATAACGGAATTTACAATATATCACATTATAGAGCATTTTTTCCGTTTTTCAACCCGGAAAGCCGCTAAAAAAACGCTACAGATTTTAAGGTTTGTCACACGTGTGGATTAACGGAGCCGCCGATTGACCGGCGGGAACATCCCGGTCGAGAAACCGCCAGAGCGTCCAGCGGTGCGCCCGCACGCCGTAGCGCAGCTCAAAGCGCCGCAGACGCCCGCCCAGCAGCGCCAGACAGTCAAACCGGATCGATTCCACGCCCATGAGCCGGATCTCCTCCCGGCGGCGGATCTGGCGGATGCGCACCGTGACGCGCTCGCCGCTTTCCGTTTCCAGGCGGAACCGCGCCGGGGAAAGCTCCCCTTCGGGCGAGCATACAGCGATCATCTCCAGAGGCATGTTCAGCGCATCCATACCGAAAATCTCCTTACAAGCGATTAATTGCATTATAATTCGCCTGACAAGCGAAATCAAGCGGTAAATTTTCGCTTTATAAGAGAAAAACACTTGCGTTTTTTGGCAGCGCCCTATATATTGTAGATAGAAAGAACTTCACACACAGGAAGGAGAACGCCTATGGATGACAACAGCTTCGGCGCGCGTCTGGCGGCGGCGCGCCGCGCCGCGGGGTATAACCAGACGGAGGTGGCAAAATACATCACCGAGGCGGGCTTCCCGGTGCGGACACAGGCGGTGAGCAAGTGGGAGCGCGGCACAACGCTGCCGAGCGCCCGTCAGCTTGTGGAGCTCTGCCGGCTCTATCATATCCGGGACGTGGTCGCGGCGTTCGCGCCCGCGGAGGAGCGGCGCGCCGTGCGAACGCTGCCGTTATACCGGCTGGCGGTATCCGCCGGTACGGGCGAACTGCTCGACGGGACGGATTACGACACCGTCGAGGTCGGCGACGAGGTGTCGCCGAACGCGGACTTCGGCGTGCGCATCGCCGGAGACAGCATGGAGCCGCGCTTTGTCCACGGGCAGATCGTCTGGGTGCACCGGCAGGAAACGCTTCGCTCCGGCGAGATTGGCGTGTTCCTCTATAACGGCGCGGGCTACTGCAAGCGGCTCGAGCGTGCGCCGGGGCGCGTAGAGCTCGTGTCGCTCAATCCGCGGTACGCCCCCATCCGCGTGGCGGCGGGGGACGAGCTGCGCGTGTTCGGCCGCGTCGTCGGCTGACTTGCAATTCCGGCACGGCTCGGTTATAATACCAAAGATATCCACGCGATTACTTAAAAGAAAAGGAGTCCGGCTTATGCAACTCACGGCTCTGGCGCTGTGGCTGAATACGGCCTTCGCGGGCTTTGACGAAGCGGTCGCTACCGCGATCCATCAGCTCTATGTCGCCGCCGGGTGGTTCTTCACCCCGTTTCTCTCGTTCATTTCGCTCCTCGGCAAGGGCGGCATCTTCCTTATCCTGCTCTCGATCGTGCTGATGCTGTTTCGCAAAACGCGGCGCTACGGCACAACGATGCTGCTCGCGCTCGCCATCGGCGCCTTGGTAACAAACGTATGCTTTAAACCGCTCGTCGCCCGGCCTCGCCCGTATACGCACGACGGCAGCATTTTTCAGCAGTACTGGGAAATGCTCGGCAAGCACACCGAAAGCGACAAAAGCTTCCCCTCCGGCCACATGACCGCCGCGATGGCGGCTTCGCTTGCGGTGTTCCTCCGCGGCAACAAAAAGGTCAGCTGGACGGCTCTCCTCTTCGCTCTCGCCATGGGCGTTTCGCGCATTTATCTCAGCGTACACTATGCTACCGACGTGCTCGGCGGCGTGATCACCGGCTCGATCGGCGGCTTTGCCGGGTATGCGATCTCCAACCGTATCCCGGAGAGCTTTTATACCGCCGACTTCCGGGACTATATCGGAAAAGCCAAACCGAAAAAGAGCGGCGGAAAGAGCGGCGCGGCGACCCCCGCGGCCGAGCCGGACGACGGACGTCGTCGTACTCTTGTGATCGACGGGGCGAACTTCTCCACGATGGACGGCCTGTTCCGCGAGTTCAACCGCCTCTTTGACGTGGGACCGGACGAGGCCATCCGCAGTCTCGATGCGCTCAACGATCTGCTCGGCGGCGGTGTCGGCAAGATCCCGGCGGGCACACGGCTGCACATCCGCTGGCTCAATTCCGAAAAGAGCCGCGAGGATTTCGGCTACGGCGCCACGGTGCTCTACTATGAAAAGCTTCTGCGCCGCTGCCACCCGAACAACCGCCCGCGCATGGAAGCGCTGCTCGCCGAGGCGTGCCGGGGCGAGGGGGAGACCCTCTTTGAAAAGCTCACCGCCCTTATCGCCCGCACCGATACAGGACACGACTGCACGCTCTCTCTCGAATAAGCCTACCCCAAAAACGACCCGCCGC
>CAVIVK010000095.1:0-3650 GCA_963645975.1 Bifidobacteriaceae bacterium
GGCATGGCCGGGAGCGTACCGAGCGGCGTCCGGCTCGTGCCGAAAATGCCGCGGATGGTGTTTTCCTCAATCGAGCCGATCGGCGAAGCGCCGTGAGCGCTGCCGCACAGCTCGCCCGGCGTGCCGCGCTCGCCCATGACGACGCCGGTGATGTCTGCCCGGTAAATTTCCCCGCCGGAAGCGCTCATCAGCTCGCCGGTCTCCGGCAGGCCGACGCCGTGGCCGAGCGCGCCGTACTCGCCGGTAGCGGGATCATAAAATGTCACCGTGCCGAGACCGCGCACCGCGTCGCGCAGCCACAGCCCGATCTGGTACGTTCCGCTGCTGCCGAGCTTCGGGAAGACGGAGACGGTTTTCGCCTCGCCGCCGCGCTCAATGGAGAGCGACACGCACTCGGAAGAAAACTCCGCTGCGCGGCGCAGAAAGTCCTCCGCGCCTGTCACGCGCTCGCCATTCACCGCAACGATCCGATCGCCCGCCTGCACGCCCGCCTCGCCCGCCGGACAGCATGTGCCGTCTGCCGCGGCGACATCCGCGAGCGCAGATACCACAACGCCGTTGCACCGCAGCGATATTGCCACCGCCTCGCCGACCGGCACAAGCGCGTCGCCCGGCTCCGCCGCGAGCGCCGCGGTCGTAAGGCAGAGCGCCGCGGCACACAGGGCGAATACATCTTTTATCTTTCTCATAGGACTGCCACCCTTTTCCTTCCCATGGTTTTGCATTTTTGCGCCGCGAAGATCACGATCTGCGGCGGCCTATTCAGTATGTCTGTCGAGAAGGAAAAGAACCGCGAGAAATTTGTCCTCTGTTTCCATCGACTGTTTTGCGTTTTCTATTAGTTAATATGGTATCCTCCCGTTTTTCTCTCATGCCTGCCAAAATTTTTTCATCGCGAGGAAATATCATGCAGATTTTAAAAACCGGCTCCACGGGCGCGGAGGTCGCGCTTCTGCAAACGGCGCTCCGCCGCGCGCAGCACGGCGGCCCCATGCCCGACAGCGTTTTCGGCGGGACGACAAAAAGCGCCCTGCAAAGCTTCCAGCGCTCGCGCGGCCTTCGGCCGGACGGCATCTTCGGCGCGGAGACCGAACGCGCTCTCGCCCCCTGGCTGCGCGGATACGCCATACATACGATTGCCCCCGGCGATACGCTCTTCTCGCTCGCCGAGCGGTACGACGCCTCGCTCGGCGCGATCGAAACGGCAAACCCGGCGCTCGATCCATTCGCGCTGCGCGTCGGACAGCGCATCATCGTGCCGCTGCCGTTTTCCGTCGTGCCGACGGATATCCCGTGGTGCAGTGCGCTCATGGACTACACCGTGGACGGGCTCACGCACCGGTATCCGCAGCTCCGCGCCGAGAGCATCGGGCGAAGCGTCCTCTCCCGCCCGCTCTGGGCGCTCACGGCGGGCAGCGGGCTGCGCCGCGTGCTCTACAGCGCCGCGCACCATGCAAACGAGTGGATCACAACACCGCTTCTCATGAAATATCTCGAAACGCTCCTCCACGCGGCCGCCGCGGGCGAAACCGTGTTCGGCTACCCGGCAGAGGACATTCTCTTTCGCGCCACGCTCACTCTCGTGCCGCTCGTCGACCCGGACGGCGTCGATCTCGTGACGGACGCGCTGCCGGAGAGCGAGGCCAAGGAGCGCGCCGCGGCCATCGCTGCGGACTTCCCCGCGATCCCCTACCCGGACGGCTGGAAGGCGAACATCGCGGGCGTCGATCTCAATTTGCAGTACCCCGCCGGGTGGGATACCGCCCGCGCGATCAAGTTCGCGCAGGGCTACGACCGCCCCGCGCCGCGCGACTTTGTCGGCGAAGCGCCGCTCACGGCGCCGGAGGCGGCGGCGCTCGCTGCCTTTACCGAAACGCTCGACCCCGCGCTTGTCCTCGCCTACCACACGCAAGGGAACGTCATTTACTGGAAGTACTTAAATTTTGAGCCGGAGGGCAGCCGCGCGCTCGCCGAGCGGTTCGCCGCCGTGAGCGGCTACGCCTACGAGGACACGCCCTACTCCTCCGGCTTCGCCGGGTATAAGGACTGGTTCATTCAAAATTTTGACCGTCCCGGCTATACCATCGAGTGCGGTCTCGGCGAAAACCCGCTCCCGCTCTCGCAGTTTGAAAGCATCTGGAACGCCAACCTCGGCATCCTCACTCTCGCCGCGCTTGGGGTATAAACGCAAAAATCCCGTTGCCGTGAAGCAGCGGGATTTTCCATAGCAAATTCAGTTCCTCAGCGAGTGGAGCGGGGCGGGGATGCGGCCGCCGCGGGCAATGAACTCCGCGCTCGATGCCGCATGCACCGGCATGACCGGCGCTTCGCCGAACAGCCCGCCGATCTCCACCGTGTCGCCCACGGTTTTGCCCGGCGCGGGGATGAGCCGGACGGCGGTAGTCTTATTGTTGATCATGCCGATGGCGGCCTCGTCCGCGAGAATGGCCGAGAGCGTTTCGGCGCTCGTGTCGCCCGGCACGGCAATCATATCGAGTCCCACGGAGCACACGCACGTCATCGCCTCGAGCTTATCGAGCGTGAGCGTCCCCTCGCGCGCAGCGGCGATCATGCCCTCGTCCTCCGAGACCGGGATGAATGCACCGGAGAGTCCGCCGACGTGCCCGGATGCCATCACGCCGCCCTTTTTCACCGCATCGTTCAGCAGAGCGAGCGCAGCGGTCGTGCCGTGGGTGCCGCAGACCTCCAGTCCCATGGTTTCGAGAATGCGCGCCACGCTGTCGCCCACCGCCGGGGTCGGCGCGAGCGAGAGATCGACGATGCCGAACGGCACGCCGAGCCGCCGGGATGCCTCCCGCGCGACGAGCTGCCCCATGCGCGTCACCTTAAACGCCGTGCGCTTGATTGTCTCGGCCACAACGTCAAAGCTCGCGCCCTTGCACTCCTGCAGCGCCTGATAGACGACGCCGGGACCGGAAACACCGACGTTCACGGCGCTCTCGGCCTCGCCCGCACCGTGGAAGGCGCCCGCCATGAACGGGTTATCCTCCACCGCGTTGCAGAACACGACAAGCTTCGAGCACGCCAGCCCGTCCGTATCGGCAGTAAGCGCGGCGCACTTTTTAATGATACGTCCCATCTCCGCCACGGCGTCCATGTTGATGCCCGCGCGCGTGGAACCGACGTTCACGCTCGCGCACACGCGCTCGGTGCGCGCAAGCGCCTCGGGGATGGAGGCGATGAGACTGCGGTCGCCGGTCGTGAAGCCCTTTTGCACGAGCGCGGAAAAGCCGCCGATATAGTTCACACCGACCTCGCGCGCCGCGCGATCCATCGCCTCGGCGATCGGCACGAGATTTTCGCCGCACCCGCCCGCAATGAGAGCCACGGGCGTGACGGACACGCGCTTATTCACAATCGGGATGCCAAACTCGCGCTCAATGGCCTCGCCCACAGGGACAAGGTCTTTCGCCTCGCGGCAGATTTTTTCGTAGACCTTATCGGCGGTTCTCTTGATGTCGCCGGTAGCGCAGTCGAGAAGACTCAACCCCAGCGTGATCGTGCGCACGTCGAGGTGCTCCTGCTCGATCATCCGGATGGTCTGGACGATCTCGTCGGTATTGAGGAAATAGCTCATGGCGTCCTCCTCAGATCCGGTGCATGGCGTCGAAAATGTCCTGCCGCTGCAC
>CAVIVK010000096.1:0-9492 GCA_963645975.1 Bifidobacteriaceae bacterium
ATGCGACGGTGCAGGTGAACGCCGCGGCGAGCGGCGCGTTCACGTATTCCTACCTCTACTTCGGCGATCTTGCGGCGCTGAAAGCGCAGCTCGATAAGGGCGGCGCATTTGGTGTTGTGGCCGGCGTGGATGGCGCGAAGCAGAGCTACCATTTCACGCTCCCGGCAAGCGCTGCGGGAACGCGTGTTCCGGTCTGCATTCTCAAGGGCGATCTCACGGCGAAGAGCCCTTATAACTCCAGTGAGCTCGAACTCATCATTCCCGCGGCCATCCCCGAAGGCACCACCGATCCGGGCGAGGATCCGGACAAGAAGCCGGAGGCCACTCCCGCGATCCCGAAGCTGCCCGACGATCTTTCGGAGGCCGGGATCAAGGTCGTGAAGGCTGCGGACGGTGCGGCGTTCAAGATGTTCACCGCGGAAAAGACCGGCATGGTCGTTGCGGGCGAAAAGCTGCTCATCCACTTTGAGACCGTCAACACCTCCTTTGATAAGCTGTACTTCGGCTCCAAGGACGATGCCTTCAAGTCTCCCTACGTACAGGGCACGGCGCGCTCCGGCGGCGGCTGGGTATTTGAATTTGAGCTGCCCGCGTCCTATCGCGGCGCCGAAAACCCGATCTCTCTCGGCAAGCCGGACGGCAGCTGGTACACCAATCAGGATCTCGTGATCTCCATCCCGGCGGACACGGGCGATGCCGGCACGGAGATCTCCGATGCCGAAATGAAGATGGTCGCCGCGGGCGGCTTCAGCGAGGCGAGCTTTAAGATCACCTCCTCCTCCGCCACGCTGGTCGGCGGCACGATCTACTGCACCATTACCGGCACGATGGCCGGCAGCCAGACCGGCAAGACCGCGACGAAGCTCTATCTCGGCAGCCGCGACGACAAGGACAAGTCCTCCGCCGTTTCCGGCAGCGTGAACGGTCTGGAAACGACGTTCTCGTTCAACGTTTCCGCCGATAAGCAGGGCACGTCCATCCCCATCGTGGTCGGCTTTGCGGACGGTACCTGGGACACCAACCAGGACTTCTTCCTGAACATCCCGAACTTCGGCCGCACGTTTGATCTGAGCTACTACACCGACGGTGTGTACGACCTTTACGGCAACGCCTATGCCTATCTGGACAAGGTCGACAACCGCGGTCTCCCGGTGGACACGCAGTCCACGCTGACCGTATCCGGCGACACCATCACGATCAAGTGGGTCACCCGCGCGAGCGACACCGACGAGCTCTACATGGGTCTCGTGACCGACGCGATGGCCACGCGCGAGGCGCAGGCCATCGGCAACGCCGATTATGCGCCCATCGGCATGAACTACAAGGTGTTCTATATCACGCTCCCGAAGAGCGCGCTCGGCGGACAGATCCCCTTTGTGCGCCATTCGCCGCTGTGGTGGCAGGACACGAACGGCTGGCTCGAGAAGCAGGACTATCTTGTTCTCACCGATTATCTGCCCCGTCTGACGGACGATACCGAGACCCGCCTGGACGATGCCGGTATCCGCATGCTTGCCGGCGGCAGCCAGGTGGAGCAGAGCTTCAAGATCACCTCGTCCTCCGCGGTGCTCAAGGGCACCACCATCACCTGCACGATCACCGGCAAACCGGCCGGCAACAACTCCTCCAAGACGGCGGACAAGCTGTATCTCGGCGACCGCAGCGATAAGGATAAATCCGGCTATGTCACCGGCACCGTGAACGGTGACGGCACCACAACGTTTGTCTACACCGTGAACGCCGAACGCCAGGGCTCCTATACGCCTGCCGTGCTCGGTTTCTCGGATAACTCGTGGGATACCACGCAGTCCTACTTCCTGAACGTTCCCAACTTCAACGGCACGTTTGACGCCTCCGCCTTCACCGACGGCGTGTACGATCTCTTCGGCTATGCCTACCCTCAGAACGGCATCATCCACGTCGACGCGGGCGCGACGCTGACCGTGTCCGGCGACAGCATCACGATCAAGTACGTCACCCGTTCCAGCGGCTACAGCAAGCTGTACTTCGGCTCCGTGACCGACGATGCGGCCACGCGCGACGCCGCTGCCGTCTCCGCCGAGATCCTCAATCCCGACGATGCTTACAGCTACCGCTACTTCTCCGTTACGCTGCCGAAGAGCGCTCTCGCCGAGACCCTCCCGTTTGCGAGCTGCAGCAAGAACGGAACGTGGAGCACGAAGCAGGATCAGCTGCTGGTGCCGCGCTTCCTGCCCCGCATCGGCGGCGCGACCGATCCCGACCCGGTCGATCCGAGTGATCCGAGCTCGGTCATCAAGGACGGCAGCACCTACTACACCACGGGCGAGTCCGGCGCTTCCATGTTCCGCGTCCGCCGCGTTGTCATCACGGCGAAGGACGGCAAGTATGATGTGACGCTGACGCTCAACGGCACCAGCTACGATTACCTCTTCCCCGGAACGGGCACGCAGGCTGACGCGGCCGGCAAGAGCACGTGGTCTCCCGCGAAGGTCGTGAGCGGCACGATCGACGGCGAGACGCGCGACAACTGGCACACCTACACCATCACGGTGGACGAGCTGACGAACCCGCTGGCCGTCACGTCCCACAGCCAGAAGAACGACAAGTGGTATGACCGCAGCATCACGCTGGATATCGAGAATCTCAAGCGCACCGCCGAGGACGGCAAATACTCCGTGACGGCGGAATGCGATGCGGCCATGTTCAAGATCGTTGATGCGAAGCTCAACGTGGTGAACGGCACGATCATGGCCACGCTGACGCTCAGCGGCACCGGCTACGATTATCTCTACCCCGGCACCGGCGACCAGGCCGAAAACGACAAGGACGACTGGGCGCCGTTCGCCGTGGACGAGAACGGCAAGTATACCTACACCATCCCTGTTTCCGAGCTCGACAAGCCCATCACGATTTCCTCGCACAGCCTGAAGAACAACATCTGGTACGACCGCACGGTCACGTTCGATTCGAGCAGTCTCAAGAAGATCGGCGACGCGACCGACCCCGTCAACCCGAATCCCACGCCCACGCCGACCCCGACGCCCGCCCCGGTCGACCCGACGAAGCCGGACGATGAATCCGACCACGAGACGGACGCCAGCGGCTCCACCTCCCGCGTGAACAACAGCACGACGCTCAAGGACGGCACCTACGCCCCCGACAGCTTCTCCTTCTCCGGCGGCTCCGGCCGCACGCGCATTGTGTGCGACAAGGTCACGGTGAAGAACGGCCAGGCGTATGCCACCATTCGCTTCGTGAGCAGCAGCGGCAACCCGCCGCAGTTCTCCTACGTGAAGGCCTCCGGCAACACGTACTACTCCAACGACGGCTGCACGTTCACGATCCCCGTGGAGCTCAACAAGAATAACCGCATTCTTGGCATGACTACGAAGATGTCCTCCGCACACGAGATCGAATACATCATCTTTGTGCAGCTCAAGACGAACGCCAACAACCAGAAGGACAACACCGACACGCTCAGCACCGAAGCGCCGGAGATCATGGGTCTCACGTTTGAGGAGGAGATCCAGCTTGAGCATGCACAGTATCTCAAACTCTTCCGCTATGAGGGCGATATCGTTCTCGCGGAGATCGACGTTGTGAGCGACACGGTGCTCGATACCGAGGAAGCGAAGGCCGAGATCGAAAAGGCGGACAAGGCCGCCGCGGCCGACAGCGCCGAGGAGGCCGTTGCCGAGGAAGAGAGCACCGACAATGCGCAGATCAAGGCCGACTATGTCGCCAAGCTCTATAAGCAGAACGTTCTGCGCTATCTGCTCGTCCCCGAAGGAACGGAGCTCCCTGCGGGTCTCGAAAAGCAGCTCATCATCGTGACGCTGCCGGTGAAGAGCCTGTACGTGATGGACGAGACGCCCGTCGATACGCTCGATATCTTTGAAGCGCTCAACCTCGTCAAGGTGTTCGGCGCGGAGCAGAGCGAGAACGAAACGCTCGCCGCGGCGCTCGCCGACGGCAACACAGTCTATGGCGGTACGTGGGATAAGCCCGAGTACAAGCTGCTCGTGAAGAGCGAGACCGATCTCGTGCTGACCTCCGGAAAACTCCTGCCGCTGAGCGAGGAAACGCTGAAAGCGCGCAAGGAGACCGCCTCTGCCGATGCGGAAGTGCTGACGGCGGTGGAATACCGCGACCGCCTGTACGATCTGGCCGACCGCTTCGCCGTGCTCGACATTCCGATGCTCATCGACCGCTCTGCCGACGAGGCCGACGCTCTTGCGCAGGCCGACTGGCTGAAGCTCTACGGCATCCTGCTCGGCGACGAGACGACGGCCAACCGCATGATCCGCGAAATCACCTCCCGGGAGGGTTAACGAATGAAACACACGACAAAGAGAATTTCGGCGCTTCTTTTAGCGCTGGCACTTCTTTTGACCATGGCCGGATGCGGCGGGAGCGAAGCTCCCGCTCCCGCCGGTACCGAGGCGACCTCCGTTCCGGCGGAAACCGCGACCGAAGCGCCTGCGGCGGAGGATACCGCCGCGGCTCCGGCTGATGCGCCGGTCATCGAAGGGCTGACCTTTACGGAGGAGACGGCGCTCCGATACGCCACGGTGTTCCGCCTCTTCCGCTATGAGGGCGGCTATACGCTCATCCACATCGACGGCGATGCGGACTATCTCGTTGTGCCGGAGGGCGCGGCGGTTCCGGCGAATGTCGAAAGCACCATTACGGTGCTTCAGCAGCCCATCGATACCATCTATCTTGCGGCGACCTCTGCCATGTCGCTCTTCGCTGCCGTGGATGCGCTCGACCATATCCGTCTCACCGGCACACGCGAGTCCGGCTGGTACATTGACTCCGCCGTGGAAGCAATGCAGCGCGGCGATATCGAGTTCGCCGGCAAGTACAGCGAGCCCGACTATGAGCGCCTCATTAACGAGGACTGCGATCTTGCGATCGAGTCCACGATGATCTACCACACGCCCAAGGTCAAGGAGATGATCGAGGATCTCGGCATTCCCGTGCTGGTCGACCGCTCCAGCTATGAGCAGCATCCGCTTGGCCGCACCGAGTGGATTAAGCTCTATGCTGCGCTCGTCGGGAAGGATGCCGAGGCCGAAGCGTTCTTTGAGAAGCAGGCGGACATCATCACGCAGCTCGAAGGCTTTGAGAACACCGGCAAGACCGTGGCGTTCTTCTTTGTAAACTCCGACGGCTCCGTCGTCATCCGCAAGCCCACCGACTACATCCCCAAGATGATCGAGCTCGCGGGCGGTCACTACGCCTTTGCGGATTTTGTGACCGACCAGACGAACACCTCCATCTCCGTCACCATGGAGACGTTCTACGGCAACGCCGTGGACGCCGATGTGCTCATTTATAACGCCTCCATCGACGCGCCCATTTCGAGCATCGATGAGCTCCTTGCAAAAGACGCCCTGTTTGCCGACTTCAAGGCTGTGAAGGAAGGCAACGTCTGGTGCACGGGCAAATCGTTCTATCAGGCGACGGATATCGTGGGCGAAATGATCCAGGACATCCATCTCGTTCTCACCGGCGGCGCGGAGAGCGACATGACGTTCCTCACGCGCGTTTCCTAACATGAGCGAGAAAAGACCTGTCAATACCGCCCCGGCGCAAGCCGGGGCGTATCTCGTGCATCAGGCGCGGCGGCGCGCCCGGTATGCGCTGGTGTTTATTGTACTCATTGCGGCATTCTGCCTGATCACGGTGCTGAACATCAACATCGGCAACATCCCCATTCCGCTCGAGCGGATCGTAGAGATACTGTTCACCAAAACCGGCAACCCCACGGAAGTGAACATCATATGGAAGATCCGCCTGCCGCGCATTCTGATGGCGGCGATCCTCGGCGGCGCGCTTTCGCTTTCGGGCTTTCTGCTGCAGACGTTTTTTGAAAACCCGATTGCCGGGCCGTTCGTGCTGGGCATCTCGAGCGGCGCAAAAATGGTCGTTGCGTTCGCGATGATTTATTTCATCCAGCTCTTCGGCGTCGTGTCGTCGTATACGCTGATCCTGGCGGCGTTTGTCGGTTCGCTGCTCTCGGTGGGGTTCATCCTGCTCTTCTCCCGGCGTATCCCGAGCATGTCCACGCTGCTCGTTGCGGGGATCATGATCGGCTATATCTGCACCGCCATCACGGACTTCACCGTGACGTTCGCGGCGGATTCCGATATCGTGAACCTGCATAACTGGTCCAAGGGCAGCTTTTCCGGCATGAACTGGAGCAACGTCGGCGTGGCGGCCACGGTCGTCGGCATCTCCGGCGGCATCACGTTCTTCCTATCGAAGCCCATCGGCGCCTACCAGCTCGGCGAGGCGTATGCCCAGAGCATGGGCGTGAACATTAAGGCGTTCCGCACGGCGCTGATCGTTCTTTCCAGCGTCCTCTCCGCCACGGTGACGGCGTTCGCCGGGCCGATCTCGTTCGTGGGCATCGCCGTGCCGTTTCTCATCCGGCACTGTCTCAACACCTCCAAGCCGCTCGTGGTCATCCCGGCCACATTCTTAGGCGGCGGCGTATTCTGTATGCTGTGCGATCTGATCGCGCGCACCGCCTTCGCGCCGACGGAGCTGAATATCAGCACCGTTACGTCCATTTTCGGCGCGCCGGTCGTCATTTACATGATGCTGCGCCGGAAGGGAGGGCGGAAATGACGGATACTCCCTATTTTGTCATCGACGATCTCACGATTGGCTACCACAGGGTGCCGGTCATCCGCGATATCTCCGTAAAGGTGCAAAAGGGCGAGATCATCGCGCTCATCGGGCCGAACGGCGCGGGCAAGTCTACGCTGCTTAAAACGATCGCGCGCGATTTGGAGCCGATCCGCGGAAAGATCTATCTCGAAGGCCGGGATATGCAGACGATTTCTTACCGCGAGCTCTCCAAAAAGCTCGCTGTGATCCTCACGGAGCGCATCAAGGTGGAGCTCACCACCTGCCGCGACGTTGTCGCCACCGGCCGGTACCCGTACACCGGACGGCTCGGCGTGCTCCGCGGCGAGGATCAGCGCATCGTGGACGAGGCCATGGAGACCGTTCACGCACTCGATCTCGCCGAGCGCGACTTTAACGCCATCAGCGACGGCCAGCGCCAGCGCGTGCTGCTCGCGCGTGCCATTGCCCAGCAGCCGGAGATGATCCTGCTCGATGAGCCGACGTCGTTTCTCGACGTGCGGCATAAGCTCGATCTGCTCACCATCCTCACGCGCATGGCGCGCAAAAAGAACATCACGGTCATCATGTCGCTCCACGAGATCGATCTCGCGGAGAAGGTGGCTGACCGCATTCTCACCGTGAAGGGCGATACGCAGTTCGGCTACGGCGCGCCCGGCGAGGTGTTTGAAGAGCAGGCCATCCGAAGGCTCTACGATATCGAGGACGGATACTTCGATCCGCTCTTCGGCAGCATCGAGCTCAAAAAGCCTGCCGGGGATGCGCCGGAGGTGTTTGTGCTCGCGGGCGCGGGGACGGGCATTTCCGTCTACCGGAAGCTGCAGCGCGAGAACGTCCCGTTCGCCACCGGCGTGCTCTATGAAAACGACGTGGACTACCGGCTCGCGCGGCTCCTCGCCGCGGAGACGGTCTCCGTTCCGGCGTTTGCCGCGATCGGCGAGACGGTGTACGACCGGGCATTTGACGTGATGCGCCGTTGCGGCAAAATTCTCCTTGCCGGGGACGCCGCCCGAGAGCCGAACGCGCCGCTCCTTGCGCGCGCGGAGGCCGCGGGGCTCGCCGTTCTCGATGCGAAAAAGGAGGGGTGGACACTGTGAGCGTAGAAAAAGGAACCTTTTACGCCGTGGGTGTCGGCCCCGGCAATCCCATGTGGATGACGCGCGAGGCGTGCGCCGTGCTGGAGGCATGCCCCGTGATCGCCGCGCCGCGCACTTCCTCCGGCGAAATGCTCGCGCTCTCCATCGCGCGCGGCGCCGCTGTGCTTGACGGGAAAACCATTTTGCCGCTGGAGTTTGCCATGTCCCGCGAGGCCTCCGTCCGCGCGCAGGGGTACGAGCGTGCCGCGGACAGCGTTGCGCGTGAGCTGGATGCCGGGCGGGACGTTGCCATGGTGAATCTCGGCGATGTTTCGATCTACGCGACGGCGTACTATGTGCTCGACGCGCTGCGCCGCCGGGGGTACGATACGCGGATGATTCCCGGTGTGGCGAGCTTTTGCGCCGTAGCCGCGGCGCTTGGGCGGAGTCTCACGGAAATGGAGCTGCCGCTGCACATCTATCCCGCCGGGGCATCGAATCTTGACGCGGCGCTTGCGCTGCCGGGGACGAAGGTGCTGATGAAGTCCGGCAAAGCCATCGGCGAGACCGCCGCGGCGCTTTCACGGCATGGCCTCGCAGAATCGTCCGCCATGGTTGCCGACTGCGGGCTGCCCACACAGCAGGTTTTTGAGACGATGACCGGCCTCCCGGAAGAGATCAGCTATTTTGCCACCGTGATCGTCCCGGATCCGAACGAATGAAAAGAGGGCGGAGCCGACGCCTCCCCGGCTTCGCCCGGCATAAAGAAAAATGCCTCTCCCTGCGTATAGCAGGAAGAGGCATTTTGCTAATTTTCGGTTATTTGAGATCGGGGTTGGAGACCTCGGTATAGTCCGGCGTAGGGGAGGGGGCCGCCGTCGCAGGGGCGACCGGCGCGGCCGGATCGGCACCGGCTGCGGGCGCGGCGGGCGTTGCTGTCGCCGCGGCGTCGGCGGTCGTCTCGCGCAGAAGCTCGCTCGCGGCCCAGCCATAGTGGCCGTCGGCGGTGCGCAGAAGTACCCAGCCATTCTGCTTGGCGAGCAGTTCTACCGCATCGCCCATGTTGAGCGCCATGTTCTCGCCCCAATCCATGCCGGGGCCGTAGTGTACGGAGAGCATGAACGGGATGACGGTGGCGTTTTTCGCCTCGTCATACCAGAACTCGTCCGCCGGGCGGTAGACGTAGCCGAGCATCTCCTCCGTAACCGTGTCGCGCAGAAGCGGCGCGGGGGTGGGCGTCGGTTCCGGGGTCGGTTCGGGCGTGGCGGTGGGTTCCGGCGTCGGCTCCGGGGTGGGCGTCGGTTCCGGCGTCGGCGTCGGGGCTTCGGTTGCTGCAGCCTGCTGGGCGCGGAGATCGTCGAGCTGCGTCTGCACAACGGTCAGCTCCTGCGAGAGCGTTTCGGTGCGGGAATTTGCGGTTTGCAGGCGCATATAAAGCAGCACGATAATAACGGCAAACAGAAGAAGGAGCACGACAAGCGCGATCAGAAACGGCTTGAGCGGGTTGCGGTAGGACTCCTGCGGCTCGTCATCGTATTCCAGATAATCACGCGGCATGAAATAGCCTCCTTATCACTCACGGGAAATTCATGCTATTCTATCAGACTTTACCGAAACGGTCAAGTTCTGACGACAAATGCCGGAAATTGGCAGATAAAACGGCCCTCCCACCGTAAAGGCGGGAGAGCCGTAAAAGGGGGTAAGGTTATTTGCGCAGCGTAACGGTGAATTCGTCGTCGCCGTTATCGGCTGCGGTCACGGTATAGCCCTGGCT
>CAVIVK010000097.1:0-3402 GCA_963645975.1 Bifidobacteriaceae bacterium
AGTTCTATGTCTCCCTCCGCCATGCGATGACGCGCGAACATCACGTCTCGTTTCTCGCCTTTGCCTCGGACGAGCGGTTCGAGCTCGTGAAGCTCTATCCCGAAGGGGACGCCGCGGCGCGCTTTTCCCTGCGCGGCGGCGGGTGGCTGTATGCGTACTGCAACCGCCACGGACTGGTACGCAAACGGGTGTGAATGTGTATAAAATCTCCGTTAATTTTTCTTGATATCACATAAAGAAAATGTTAAAGTATTTTTGCACAAGGCAGAAATACTGCGCGCCGTCCCGGCCTGTGCCGGGGCGGCGTTTCTTATCCCCAAAGGAGAGAAAAGGGATAGCCATGGAGAAAAAGAAAAGAGTCAGCTTCGGCATGTTCCTTGTGACGATCGGCATCGTGTATGGCGACATCGGCACCTCGCCGCTGTACGTTATGAAGTCGATCCTCGAGGGCAACGGCGGCATTGCGCACGTGAACGAGGATTTCATCCTCGGCGCGCTCTCGCTCATCATCTGGACGATCACGCTGCTCACGACCGTCAAGTACGTGCTCATCGCCATGCGCGCGGATAATAACGGCGAGGGCGGCATCTTCTCGCTGTACGCGCTTGTCAAAAAGGTCGCGCCGTGGCTCATTTTCCCGGCGATGATCGGCGGCGCGGCGCTTCTCGCCGACGGTGTGCTTACCCCGGCCGTCACGGTGACGACGGCGGTGGAGGGCCTGCGCAGCATCCCGGCGATGGATCGCTTCCTCGGCAGCGGGCAGGCGCGCGTTGTGATCATCACGCTCGTCATCATCAGCACGCTCTTTGCCGTGCAGTGGGCGGGCACGAGCAAGATCGGCAAGGCGTTCGGCCCGGTGATGCTCGTGTGGTTCTCGTTCCTCGGCGTCATGGGTCTGCTGCATGTTTTCGACCACCCCGGCGTGCTGCGCGCGTTCAACCCGGTGTATGCGGCGCGCATTCTCGTCTCGCCCTATAACAAAGCGGGCTTTATGATCCTCGGCAGCGTGTTCCTCGCCGCGACCGGCGCGGAGGCGCTCTATTCCGATATGGGTCATGTCGGCCGCGGGAACATCTATGCGAGCTGGCCGTTTGTGAAAACGTGCCTCATTTTGAATTATCTCGGCCAGGGCGCGTGGATACTCACGCACACGTCTTCCGCCGAACTCGCGGCGATCCCGGACATGAACCCGTTCTTCCAGATGCTGCCGGCGGTGCTGCGCGCGCCCGCCGTTGCGCTCGGCGCGCTCGCGGCGATCATCGCCTCACAGGCGCTCATCACGGGCTCGTATACGCTCGTCTCCGAGGCCATCCGGCTCGATCTCATGCCGCACCTTGAAGTGCGCTACCCCTCGGACACGAAGGGACAGATCTACATCGGCGCCGTCAACACGGTACTGTATCTCGGCTGCGCGGCGGTCGTGCTCTACTTCCGCACGAGCGCGCGCATGGAGTCGGCCTATGGCCTCGCCATCACTGTGACGATGCTCATGACAACGCTCCTGCTCGCGGTGTATCTCTGGAACATCCGCAAAAAGCATGCGCTCGCAGTCGGCATCGCGATTGTGTTCGGCGCGATCGAGGCGGTGTTCTTCGTCTCGTCGCTGAGTAAATTTGCCCACGGCGGCTATGTTGCGGTGATTATGGCGCTGGTGCTCTTTCTCATTATGGTCGTCTGGCGGCGCGGCACGCAGCTCGAACAGGAGTATGCTACGCGCCTGCCGATCCGCGACTATCTGCCGAATCTCGATACGCTCCATGAAGATACTGCGCTCCCCCCGCTTGCGGACAACCTCGTCTTTCTTGACAAGGCCGGGGATGATATGGACACGGTCGACCGCGATATCCTTTATTCCATCCTCGACAAGGATCCCAAGCGCGCCGCGGCGTACTGGTTTATCAGCATGAACGTCACCGATGAGCCGGACACGAGGCGCTACAGCGTGGAGACCTACGGCACGGACTATATCTATCGCATCCGGCTTGATCTCGGCTTCAAGTGCCATCAGCGCGTGAACGTATACCTTCGCCAGATCGTGCGCGATCTCATTGAGAGCGGCGAGCTGCCGCCGCAGGAGCGGAAATACTCGATCTACGGCAAATCGGACGTCGGCTCGTTCAAGTTCATTTTCCTGCACAAGGCCGTGCCGTCCAAGTCCGAGCTGTCGTTCACCGACGAGCTGGTGCTCAACACGAAGTATGCCATCCGGCGCATCGCCGGCTCCAAGGTGCGCTGGTACGGGCTGGACACGTCCTCGCTCGTCGTGGAGACCGTGCCGCTCATCGTCGGCGGCAAAGCGCCGCGCAGCAGCCGGCTGGAAAGAGTGAAGTAAAAAGCAAAAAGAAGAGCCGCGTCCGGCGTTCGGACGCGGCTCTTTTGGCGGAAACAGGGGCGCTGTACCCCTCAGTCAGCCTTTCGGCTGCCAGCTCCCCTGACGAGGGGAGCCAAGTTGGTTTTGTGATAACTTTCTTGCCTCCCCTAACAGGGGAGGTGGCAAAAACAAAGTTTTTGACGGAGGGGTTTTCATGCGGGGGCGGTGCTGCTTATTCCGCATTGTCTTCTTCCGGCTCCTCGTATCGTTCCAGCGCGTACTCAATGCATTGATTCACGATCCGGTTGAACGATATGCCGGTTTTCAAGTTGATCTCACAAATGCGGTCAAACGTCTCCTCCTTCATCCGGATCGTCCGGCTGACGGAGGACATTTTTTTCTCGGAAGTGTCAAGTTTAAAAGAATCCATCATTTTCCCTCCTGCGTACATATTGTAATCAGAAAGGGAATCTATTATAATGTACACACATGCGTACAAATTTGAGTGCAAAAAAAGATGCAGAAGGGAGGGTGTCTTTTGCTTTTTCGCCGTATGTATTTCTACCTGTTTTGCGCGGTTACGGAAGCGCTGCGTCTGATCCAGGCGGGCTATGTGAAAGAAGCGGAGCGAAAGCTGGCCGCCGCGCAGCAGACGACGGAGGATATGTACCTGTCCGCGAAGAACATCAAAATGTAAAACGTGTCAACGGGGAATTCTATCTGACAGCATTTGCGTCAGAGAGAGTTCCCCGTTGGCAGCTTTTGGCGTATTTGGACAATCCGTGCAAAGAAAAGCCAACCCCGCGGCCTTGAAAAAGGTGACGGGGTTGGCTTTTTTACGGCATTTCGTCCGGCGTATACCCGAGCCGGAGGGAGATCTCCCGCGCGGTGCGTTTCAGTTCGGGGAGGAGCACGGTCTCGATGCGCCGGTCCGTCACGCGCTCAAAGTTGTCAAATGCGCTGATCGCCCCGGCCACGTTGCCGGAATAGTCGTAGATCGGCACGGCGATGCACCGGTGGCCGATCTCGCACTCCTCGTCGTCCACGGCGTAGCCGCGTTTGCGGATGAGCGCAAGCTCTGCAAAGAGCTG
>CAVIVK010000097.1:3412-8684 GCA_963645975.1 Bifidobacteriaceae bacterium
GAGGTGATCGTTTTGTCCGTCAGCCGTTCGAGCCCCTTTTCGGCAATGATCTCCTCGACCTTGCGGTGCGAAAACGAGCTGAGCAGCACCTTGCCGGAGGCCGTCGTGTGGATGGGGGCGTTTTTCCCGATGCGGAGCATCGTTTTCATCATCCAGCGGGGGTTATCCACAAAATCCAGATACAAAACGCCCCGATCCTGCTCGATGGCGAGGAGAGTTCCGGCGTTCATGACGTTGGCGGCGTGGTTCAAAAACGGCGAGGCGATGCTGCGCAGCGAAAGATTGGATTTTACCGAATCGGCCAGACGGCAGATCTTCCATGTGAGCGCGTAGCAGCCGGTCACGTCGTCGTGGTAGGCGTAGCCCTGCGCACACAGCGTCTTGAGATAGCGCAGCAGCGTCGGCTGCGGCATTTCGAGCTTGTCGGCGAGATCCGTCAGCCGGTTCGGCAGCCGGTTTGCCGCCAGACATTCGATGATTCGGAACAATTTGTCCGAAGAAAGGTTGCTTCCCTCTTTTCCGGCCATCACTTTCCCTCGATTCTGTTGATTTTCTCTATTTTTATCTTATACGATTTTCACAAAAATTTCAAGGGAATTTTGGAACCGTTTATCCGTTTTAAAATTCAATTTCAAAAAATGAAATTAAAATACGCAGCAAAAGCCGCTATGAAAAAACAGAGTTTCAAAATACAGAACAATTGCACTTTAGCACAAAAAATCGCTAGAGAGCGGTATGTTTTTTGGACTGGCAATTTGCTTGCACTGCTGTATAATTAGCATAAAAATTCCGGCGGTATAGATGGTTTATTCTCCGCCGAGAAGAAAAAGGAGCGGGAAACGGATGGACATGTTGTTTCTCAGACCCTCCACGCAGGAGGAGGCTTTGGCGCTGCTGACGCAGTATAAGCAGGATGCCATGATCGTCGCCGGCGGCACAGACGCCGTGCTGCGGCTGACACAGAAAAAGGCCGCTCCCGCCGTCATTCTCTCGCTGGACGCCATTCCGGGACGGCACGAGATCACCGTCTCCGGCGATACGGTGCGTCTGGCGTCCGGTGTTACCTATAACGAGCTGCTCGCAAGCGAGGCGCTCCGGCACTACCGGGGACTGCGCGAGGCGGTGCTGCATCTGGCGAGCCCAGCCATCCGCGCGGTAGCGACGCCGGTGGGGAACATATGCACGGCCGCTCCCGCGGCGGACTGCACAACGATGCTCTTCGCGCTCGGCGCGAGCGCCGTTCTCGCGTCAAACCGCGGCGAAAGGACCGTTCCGCTTGACGAATTTTTCGTTTCGACCTACAAGACCGTGCGTGAGAGCGACGAGCTTGTCACGGCCATTGAGATCCCGGCACTTCAGCCGGGCGAGGGGACGGGCTATTGCCGCCTTTCCCGCCGCAAGGCACAGGATATCGGCAAGATCCTCATCGGCTGCCGCGTGCGGCTCGACGGGGGACGCCTTGCGGAAGTCTCTCTGAGCCTCGGCGCGCTCAACCCCACCGTCGTGCACGCTTCGGAGCTGGAGTCGCTGCTCGCGGGAAAGACGCCGGAGGAGGCGCTCCCGCTCGCTGCGGCGACGTACCCCGTCGAGGCAAAGCTCCGCGAGAGCTATTACAAAGCCTACAAGCAGGACGCCGTCTGCCCGGCAGTCGTCCGGGCGCTTTCGATGGCGCTGGCCGATGCGAAAGGAGAGGGAGCATGAAAGTTTCGTTTGTTCTCAACGGCAGGAGCGTTTCCTGCGAAGCAGAGGCCGGCGAGGTTCTCGTCGATACGCTGCGCAATACGTTCCGCCTGACCGGCACAAAAAAGGCCTGCGGCACGGGCGACTGCGGCGCGTGCACCGTGCTGCTCGACGGCGTGGCCATCCGTTCGTGCATTTATCTCACCGCTATGGCTGAGGGACATGAGATCACAACGATCGAGGGCGTGGGCACGCTTGCCCATCCCCATCCGGTGCAGCAGGCGTTTGTGGATGCGGGCGCGGTGCAGTGCGGCTATTGCACGCCCGGCATGGTGCTCACGACGATCGCGCTGTTGAACGTTAATCCGAACCCAAGCGAGGAGGAGATCCGCGTGGCGCTCTCCGGAAATCTCTGCCGGTGCACCGGGTATGAAAAGATCGTGGAGGCCGTCCGGCTCTCGGCAAAGCGCCTGCGCGGCGAAGCGGAATAAAAAGAAAAAAGAAGCAGCAAATACAAAAAAGGGGGACAACACAATGGAAGTCAAACATTATGAGGGAAACGGCCGGCTGAGCATTGCCACGGAGTGCAACGGCATCATCCACCTGACGGGGCGCACCTGCATGCCCGGCTATTATCCCGATATTCCCAGCGGCGACGATATAAAATCGCAGACCGCCGGGGTGCTGAAGATTCTCGACAGGGTTCTTGCGCAGTACGGCTCGGACAAGGAGCACATTCTGTTTGCCCAGGTGTTCCTCAAGGATATCATCCGTGATTTTGACGGCATGAACGAAGTCTGGGAGAGCTGGGTCACGCCCGGCTGCGAGCCGGCCCGCGCCACGGTGCAGGCCAAGATGGCAAAGGAAGAAGCACTTGTGGAGATCATTGTGACTGCCGTTCGCAAGGATTGACGGGAGGCGCTTTCATGCACGAATTACACTATGTCGGTCAGCGCATGCAGCGCCCCGACGCGCTGGCAAAAGCGACGGGCGCGGCGCAGTATACCGCCGATCTCGTCGTTCACCGCCGGGACGTGCTGCATGCTAAAGCGCTCTACCCGCCTTACGGCCACGCGAGGATCCTCCGCATCGACACATCCAAAGCCGCGGCGCTGCCGGGCGTTGCGATTGTGATGACGGCGGACGATCTCCCCGGCGAAAACGGCTACGGCGGCATGATCCACGATAAGCTCGTCATTGCCAAGGACGAGGTGTTTTATGAGGGAGACCCCGTCGCGCTCGTGGCGGCGGAGGATCTCAAGACGGCCGAGAAGGCCGTGTCGCTCATCGAGGTCGAATATGAGCCGCTTGAGAGCCACGACTGCGCGATCCAAATGCTGCGCGAGGACGCGCCGGTGCTCCACCGCGAGTACCCCATCCCGCGCAAGGGCAACATTTCCGACGAGGTGATCATCCGCAAGGGCGACGTGAAAACGGCGTTTAAGGACGCGGACGTTGTCGTGGACAACTGGTACAAGACCCCGATGCTCGATCACGCCTATCTCGAACCGGACTGTGCGCTCGCCGAGCCCGACCCGGTGCAGGGCGGCATCACGATCTATAGCCCGCAGCACGCGGTGCAGCTGGCAAAAAAGGCGCTTTGCGGTGCGTTCCATATGCCGCAAAGCAAGATCCGCGTCATCAGTCAGGTCGTTGGCGGCGGCTTCGGCGGCAAGGAGGACTCCACATTCGACGCAAGCGTCGTTGCGGGCGTGCTCGCCATCAAAACGGGGCGGCCGGTGTTCTACGAGCTGACGCGCGACGAGGTATTCAAAAATACCGGCAAGCGCCACGCCGCGGCGATCCACCACCGGCTCGCGGCGGATAAAGAAGGCAATATCCTCGGTATCGAGGTTGATTCGATCATCGACAAGGGCGCCTGGAAATCCATCGACGCCATCCCCTCGCGCACGGCGCAGTACGCCGGCAGCGTTTATCGCATCGACAATGCGCTCACGCATTCGTGGTCGGTGTTCACCGATCATCCCTACGGCTGCGCGTTCCGCGGGCTCGGCTGCCCGCAGGCGACGTTCGCCGTGGAGTCGCAGATGGATGAGCTGGCCGAAAAGCTCGGTATGGATCCGATCGACCTGCGCATGAAAAACCTCCTGCATCCGGGCGATACGACGATCTGGGGACAGGAAATGCTCGAAGAGCGCGGGTTCGGCATTGCGGAATGCCTCACGAAGGTTCGCGAGGCGATCGGCTGGGACAAGCCTCTCGCGCCGAGCGCCGACCCGAATGTCCGCCGCGGCAAGGGCGTGGCCTGCTACATGTACGGCACCGGCACGGGCTTTATCACCGATGGCGCGCATTGCTTCGTGCAGGCGCAGCCGGACGGCTCGCTGAATATCGGCATTTCCTCGAACGAGCTCGGCCAGGGCTTCCTTATCGCCATGCGCCAGATTGCCGCGGATACATTTGGTATTCCGATCGAGAAGGTCTATCTTGACTTTTCCGATTCCGCCGCCTCGGTGGAAGCGGGCGCGACGGTCGCTTCAAGAACAACCGTGTTCCTCGGCAATGCCGTGATGAACGGCTGCAATGTCCTGCGCGAACGGTTTCTGCCGGTAGCGGCGCAGATGCTCGGCGCGAAGAAGGAAGACCTCGACGTGGACAACGGCTTCGTGTTCGATACGACCGACGAAGCAAAGCGCGTGCCGTATGCTTCCGTGATCTCCAAGGCGTTTGCCATGCAGATCCCGCTCGCTTGTGTCGGTTCGTGGTATCCTCCGGCGTCGGGGATGGACGAAAATGGCCAGGGCGTAAAGATGCATACCTATGCCTTTGCCGCGCAGGCGGCGATTGTCTCCGTAAACGTCAAGACCGGCGAGGTAGCGGTGGACGACACGGTGCTCGCCGTGGACGTCGGCCACGCCATCAACCCGGATACGGTGGAGGGACAGATGCACGGCGGCATGGCGCAGGCCATCGGCTGGTCGCTCATGGAAGAGGAATTCATGAAAGACGGCAAAATGCGCAACCACACGTTCCACGACTATCTCATTCCCACGGCGATGGATCTGCCGAAGCTGCGCACGATCATCGTCGAGCACCCCAACTCCCTCGGGCCTTACGGCGCGAAGGGGATCGGCGAGCCGCCCATCGTCGGCGCGGCACCCGCCATTCACAACGCCATTCGCAACGCCGTCGGCGTGAGCATTAACGAGCTGCCCATGACGCCGGTGCGTGTGTTGGACGCGCTGCGCAAAGCACGCGCGGAGCAATAAAAAAGAGAGAAAAAAACAAGGAGGAAAAATCAATGGACGGTATGTTAGCCCTGACGATCGTGTGTGTCGTATTCGCGATCGGCGACTTCATTTCCGACAAAACGCACGCCATTATCCCCGTACTGCTTTTCGCCTCGGTCACGTTCCTGATCCTGTTCTGGACGGGCGTTGTTCCGACGACTCTGTTCACCGATGCCGGCCTGATCGCCATTTCCAACATGATGACCGGTATCTTCATCGTCAACATGGGAACGCTTCTTGACTTCAAGGAGTTCGTCTCCCAGTGGAAGACCGTGGTGCTCGGCCTCGCGATCGTTATCGTGGGCGGCATCCTGATGTTCTTCGCCTCCCGCCCGATCCTC
>CAVIVK010000098.1:0-10632 GCA_963645975.1 Bifidobacteriaceae bacterium
TTTTGACGCGCTCTCAAACGAGACCCACTGCGTTGGGCTCTCGTTTGAAAAGGCTACGGCTCGCCGCAGCGCACTCGCTTCGCTCGCACGTTTGCGAGCCGAGAGGTATTTTCTCCGACGCACATGTCGCCGGAGAAAATAATCGAAACTCTATTTGCGCCTGCGGGCGCAAACTCTGCGAGGCTTTTTTGACAATCTGAGGCAGGCACATGGTATTTCCCATGTGCCTGCCTTTATTTTGATTTTGCATCAGTAATAGAGCTCCACGCAAACCGCACCGCCGGGGACGGAAAGCGTGCTTTGCGCGGCTGTTGCCGCGCCGTTTACGAGCACGAGACGCGGCGCGGTGCCGGGGAAGGAAACCGTGCCGCCGGCGTCGGACGTGACCGTAACGGACGCGCGGTGATCGTCCCGGACAAAGTGCCGGAAGCGCGCGGGAATGTTGGAGCGGAAGATCTCCGTGCCGCCGCAGGAGAGCGTTGTCTCGCTGCCGTCGCAGACGGCGTCGTAGCGGCGGCCGTGGTACAGCCGGTTTTTCTGGGAAAAGGCTGCGCCGTCGTGCATGCCGAAGAACAGGCCGTCCCATGGCGTTACGCCGAACTGCTCGAGCGACCACATGAGCGGAAAAAGTGCCGTCCAGCTGTAGAACGGCTGCGAATCCACGGTATCCGTTCCTTCGCCGGTAAAGGGGTTGTAGTTTTCAAAGCTGCGGCGCTCGGCCGTCCAATGCCGTTCAAAGCCGGACACGGCGCGCTCGGCCAGCCGGTGCGCTTCCGCATCTCGGCCGCAGCGCCTCAGGCCGATGTACGTCCAGAACGGCTGCGGCGCCCACGTCCGACCGCGCCAGTAACGATTCTCGTGCCCCGAGGGGTGCGAGGCGTTGATGGCAATGAGGGGGAACGGCGTGAAGAACTCTTCCTCGTTAAAGATGTGAGAGAGGCACTTGTCCACGCGCTCGCCGTCGGCCGCACCGGCGGCCAGGGGGTAAAAGCTCGTCGGGCTCGTAAGGCCGAAGGTGCCGTTGGTATTACGGTTGGCGTAGATACCCTTTTCCTCGTCCCACAGCTGCTCGTTGATGGCGCAGCGCAGTTCCTCGGCGGCAGACGCCAGCTCTTCCCTCTCGCGTTCCTTACCAAGCAGCGCGGCCATATAGGCGGTACATTCGAGATCGAGCGCAAGCTGACTGCTGACGCCGACGTCGTACATTTCCAGAAGCCCGGAGGCCTTATCGAACGACGCTTCGTCGTACATGGGGCTGTTGTCCATGGCGGTCTCGTTTTTGGCGGCGAGCTTTGTGCCGCGGTAGGAGCCGTCGCCGGTTGCGGAGGTGCCGAGATGGATGAGCGGGCTCGCGCCGTCCCGGCGGCGGGAGAGATACCAGCGCTGCGCACGGCGGAGCAGCGGGTAAGCGCGCTCCACGGCGGCGATGTCTCCGCTCATAAGATAGTGCATCCAGAGCGAGAAGCCAAGCACCGGCGGCTGCGTGCGGTCTACCCATTTCTGATACGGCGAGAGCATGCCGGTAAAATTGCCGTCCGGCGTTGCGGCGGAGAGGACGTAATCGAGATCCTGCGCGGCCATTTCCGCATCGCCCGAGAGCGAGGAGAGCATGATCTGGTAGCAGGCATCGGAGAAGAAGAGATACCAGCCGCCGAAATTTTTGTTCCAGCTTTTGGCAATGGCGTTGTAGGCGCGGCCGAGTTCCGGGGAGTGCATGGCGTTCCACGCCATGATATCGGCAACGGCTTCGGTCATATGGGGATGCTCGCCATCGGTGCTGCGCGGATAATCCCGCAGCGCGTCGGCGCGCAGCTCGTCCCAGCGGGAAAACTCCGCCGCGGCGCGGTCAGCCGCACGGCGGGCGGTATCCTCGTCGTGCGCAAGGGACACCGCCAGGCAGACCTGCGGCGACTGCTCGAGCACGAACCGGCAGGTCGCCCACGCGCTCTCGGCGTCCTGGACGGACACGGTGGATTTATAGCCCTTGTCCGCCATGCAGAGGCCGGCATAGTCCGAGGTGCCTGCAAGGATCACGTCATACGGCGGTTCCCCGGCATAGGAAACGGCAGAGAAATAGTTATCCCTCCGGCCAAAAAGCCCGTTGGGCGTCTCGTACATGGCGCCGCCGTTCTCGAAGCCGACGGAGACGAGCATATGATACCGGATGCCCCACTCGCGCGGCGGGCGGAGGTTCGTCATGCGGAAGAGGATCGTCCACTCGTCAAAGCGCAGGTATTCCAGCTCAAATTCCGCGCAGGCGTGACCAGCACGCATACGGCAGTAGCGGCCGGAGGACTCGTGCTCAAAGAGGCGCGTTTCCGCATCAAACGGAAACTGCGTATACGACGATTCCGCCTCAGAGAAAGCGCCCGGGACGATCGAAAGTCCGGCGGGGAGGTTTTCCATACGGGAGCAGGAAACGGGATGCCAGGTGTTCCAGCCGCGTTCCGGCGTTATCATAATACAATATCCTCCGGCAAAGTTATTTTTTAAAGTAATGCGTTTTGGAGCGGTCGGCGAGAATGTATACCGTCTGGCCGGGGCGGTAGTGCTCTGCCTGCACATTGATGCACGCAAGAGAAAGCGTCGCCCCGCCGGCGCGGGCGGTAATGCGGCAGATCTCGCCGGTAAACACGATATCGGTGATCTCCGCCGCCGTCGCGCCGTCCGCCGCGGCATCGAGAATGCGGGTCTGCTCGCCCCGGATCGCCAGGCAGACCTCTTCGCCGTCGGCAAAGCCGTCCTGCGGCTCAACGGGGAATTCCCAGCCGTCACCGGAGACCGTCCAGCCGCCCGGCGTCTGGTGCAGTGCGCCGATGAGCGTGTTGGCCTTGCCGAGAAAGTCGGAGGCGTAGAGCGATACCGGGTGGTTATAGATGTTCTCCGGCGTAGAGAGCTGCTCGATGCCGCCATTGCGCATGAGGAGGATCTCATCGGACATCGTCATGGCCTCTTCCTGGTCATGGGTAACGAAAATCGTTGTGATGCCGACCTGCTGCTGTATGCGGCGGATCTCATACTGCATCTCGGCGCGGATCTTTCGGTCAAGCGCGGAGAGGGGCTCGTCGAGCAGCAGGATGTCCGGCTCGATGATCAGAGCGCGCGCCAGCGCCACGCGCTGCTGCTGGCCGCCGGAGAGCTGCGTCACCTTGCGGTCGGTCATGCCGGTAAGGCCGACAAGACGGATGTACTGCTCCACCTTTTCCCGGATCTGCTCCTTGGGAACCTTGCGGATCTTCAGGCCGTAGGCAATGTTGTTGAAAACGGTCATATGCGGAATGAGCGCATAGTTCTGGAACACAACGCCGATGTTGCGTTTTTCGACCGGGATGGGCGTGAGATCGCGCTCGCCGACATGGATCGTGCCGCTGTCGGCGTATTCAAGCCCGGCGATGATGCGCAGAAGCGTTGTTTTGCCGCAGCCGGAGGGGCCAAGCAGCGAAAGAAGGTTGCCGTCCTTCGCCTGGAAGGAAATATCGTTCAGAACGCGGGTATCCCCAAAGGTTTTGGAAATGCCCTGAATGGTGATTTCAGACATGGTTATTTCTCCTTATGTCCCTGCCCAACAAGCTGCCCGGCGTCGAAGCCCACGCGGTTCATGATAAAGATCACAACCGCAATGGCGATGGTAAGCAGCGTGGCAATAGCGTTGATGTCCGGGTTGTAGCCGGCGCGGATCTTGGTATAGATGAGCATCGGGAGCGTATATGTCCCGAACGGCGCCAGGTAATACTGGATGGAAAAGCAGTTGAAGCACAGCACGAACGACATGAGAAAGCCCGAGAGCACCGCGGGGAAGATCATGGGAAGCGTCACTTCCCACAGGATCCGCAGAGGGGACGCGCCGAGCGTGCGGCTGGCTTCCTCCGGATACTTATCCATCGTCATAATGCGCGAATACGTAATGAGGAACGAGTGCGGCATGACCGCAACGAGGCAGCCGAAGAAGAGGCTGGCAAACGATTTGCCGATGCCGAGATAGTTGAAGAGCAGCAGCAGCGCGACTGCCTGCACGAGCCAGGGAATGATGACCGGGACGTTCATCAGCGTCGGGAATGCCCTGTTCCACTTGCGGGACATCCGCCGCAGCGCGAGAGAGGCCATGATGCCGAGCACCGCCGCACAGAGACTCACAAGCAGGCTGAACCAGAGCGAGTACCATGTTGCGCTGAGCAGATCCGCCGAACGGAAGAGCTCGGTGTACCACTTGGTGGTAAATTCAAACGGAAGCGCGCCGTATTTGGAGGAGTTGAACGACATGATGGCAATGCCGAGGATCGGGAAAAGAAGGAAAAAGAACGTAAGGCACAGCCAGACAATAAGAACGGTATTGAACCGCCGCGCCGAAGCGTTGCGTTTGGGATTTTGTTTCATAGCTATATTATCCTCCGATCCGCTTGTCCGCAATGTTCATGACGAGACGGATCACGGCCAGCGTCAGCGACATGACAACAAGGAAGAGCAGCGATAGCGCCGCGCCGTAGCCCATGTTCATGGAAGTGGTAAACTGCGAGTCGATCAGGCTGCCGATCATCATGCTGTAAGGGCCGCCGGCGATGTTCGGCTCAACGAAGCTGCCGGCCACGGGGATGAGCACGATCAGAATGCCGGTCATCAGTCCCGAGAAGCTCTGCGGCAGAACAACGCTGATAAAGGTCTGAAAGCGGTTCGCCCCGAGCGAGTGCGAGGCGGCGATGACGTTGTTATCGATCTTTTCGAGGCAGGAATAAAGGGAAAGGATCATATACGGCAGGTACTCGTACACAAGGATCAGGATGACCGATCCGTTCGTATACATGAGTGACGTTCCCGCCGGGAGAATGCCCAGCTTCAGCAGCGGCGTCATGACAAGACCGTTCGTCTGCATGAGCGTCATGATGGAGTAGATAAGCAGCAGCTGTGAGGTGAACGCCGGAACGATGGACACCATGATCAGCGTGCTGCGGTACTTTTCGGGAACGATCTTAGCGATGGCCCACGCCGCCGGATAGGCGATCACGATGCAGATGGCCGTTACGAGAAGCGCCGTCCAGAACGATTTCAGCATCAGGCCTCGTACCGTGAGAGAGGTAACGGCCTCCACGATGTTGCGCACGGTGTACCCCGCGACGCCGTTGAGCGTGGATACGTTGCCGTCGGCAAAGCTGAAGAACACCAGCATGCACAGCGGGACAAGACTCATGCCGAGCAGTATGGCGGCGGACGGCCAGATCAAATGCCGGGCGGCACTACGGGGCTTGGATGGTTTCATGACGTGATTCCTTTCCAGTTACAAAAGAGGTATACGGGCCGGCCAGGAGACCGGCCGGCCCGTACGGAAAAACTTATTTTGCGGCTTTGACTTCGTCCCAGAGGGAGGTCCACGCCGCGAGCTGCTCGTCGGTCAGCGGGAGAGCCAGATTGACATTTGCGGGCGCTTCGGGGTAGAGCCAGAGCGAAGCACGGGCTTCGTCGGAGAGCGCCTCCGTGACGACCGTGTTGACGGGAGAATAGGCCTGCGCGCCGGCCGTGGCCATGCTGTTCTGGAAGTATTCGCCCGTGCAGTAGTCGATCCACTTCATGGCGAGATCCTTGTTGGCGGAGTCGCGGACGATGCACCAGTAGTCGCACCAGCCCACGGTGCCCTCTTCGGGGTGGACGTACTGGATGTTGAGACCTTCGTTTTTGAGCTCGGTGGCAATGGAGCCCCAGACGTTGCCGATCACGACCTCGCCGGAGGTGTAAGCCTTGACAAAGTCGTCGTGGCTCGTCCAGAAGGTCTTGACGTTGCTCTTGAGATCGGTCAGCGCGGTGCGCACGGTGTCGGTGTCCGGATCGCGGGGATTCTCGCCGGTGTACATGGCGGCCGTGCGGATCGCGGCGTCATACTCGTTTTCAAAGGCGACCTTGCCGGCGTACTGGGGATCCCAGAGAGCGGACCAGCTCGTGATCTCATCGGTGATGACATCCGCGTTGTAGAAGAGAGAGGTCGTGCCCCAGACCCAGGGGACGCCGATGATATTGCCGTTTTCGTCCTTGACTTCGTCGATCGTGCGGAAGTCCTCGCGAAGGTTATTGTAATTCTCGAGCGCGGACGTGTCAATCGTATCGAGCACACCGGCGTTCAGGTACTGCTGAAGATAGAGCGGGTTGATGCAGACCACGTCGATCTGGCCAACGCCGCCGTTCTCCAGAACGGAGAGCAGTTCGGGGATGGAGCTGAGGAAGTAGTGCTCTACCTCGCAGTCATAGAGCTCGGCGAAGTGCGCCGCGCCGTAGTCGGAGTCCGTGGCGTAGGACTGCCAGTTGGCGACGACCAGCTTCCGCTTTGCGCCGGTGCTGGTGTTGGTTTCGTTCGTGTCCGCGGGAGCGTTTCCGCACGCGGCCAGAGCCAGCAGCATGGCAAGAGCCAGAAGCAGGGCGAAGAGTTTCTTTGTTTTCATGTCTTCTCCTCCAGATGATTCATGTTTATCTTTACCGATCGCTCGGCGAAGTACGAATTTCAGAAAATGCAGGACGACTGCAGGATCAGGTTGGCATAGGCGGTGTTCTCTCCGGTACGCACGATGGCGCGGCAGGTAGCAGAGAGCTTTTTGAAATCCTCGTGCGGCATCGTCTCGCAGGGGGTAGCGGAGAACCGCTTTTGGAGCTGCTCATAGAGCGCGCCGTTCACGCTCTCCGTCTCCGAAGCCAGAAAGATTTTTTCCACGCCGAAGTGCTCGAGCACAACGTCCAGCACCGCGAGAAACGACGGCTCACCCATTTTAAGAGAAAGATCGATCACTTCCACACCGTCCGGGATCGGAAGCCCACAGTCTGCAATGCAGAGCCGGTCGGTGTGCCGCATGTTTCCCAGAACCCGATTCAGCTCTCCGTTTAAAATAGCGCCAGTATACATTTTATCACCTTTTTATCACAAGCACGAAATGAAAGGTTTGTGACCTTCTGCTTATTTTTATATCATTTATTCACGAAATGGTCAATCTCAAGTCGAACATAAATCAAAAAATTGGCTCATCGAACAAGAAACAGCGGCAGCAACGTGTAAAAACTCCGAAAAAATTGTGATAAAAAGTTAAAATTTTACCTTGATTTTTTCGCCGCAGCAGATATAATCAAAGCGAAAGGAATCGAATGGAAGGGTGGTAAAGCGGCCATATGGAGCAAAAACCGACGCTTCGCAGCATCGCAGAGGAGCTGGGGCTGTCCGTCAGCAGCGTGTCACTCGTACTGAACCACAGAGAAAACCGCATTTCCCCGGAAAACCGCCAACGGATCTTTGAGGCGGCAGAGCGCGTCGGCTATCTGCCGAGCGGAAAACGGAAAAGCCGGCAGAAGCCGGTCATTCTCGGGCTGATCGTCCCGGAGCTGTCCAACGCCTTTTTTGCAGACATCGTGCAGGGGATGACAGACTGCGCCTATAAGCAGGAGGCCAAGATCCTCCTCGCAACGAACGGCGAGTCGCCGAGCCGCGACGCCGAGCAGATCCGCTCCATGGCCGCAACGGGCGTGTCCGCGCTGATCGTTGCCCTTTCCTACAATTGTTCGCCCGATGTATTTGCCGGCATGTCCTGCCCGGTGATCCAGGTAGACCGGCAGTCGCCGTCGCTGCCGTACAGCTCCGTCCGGCTGAACAACCGCAAAGGCGGATACCTTGCCGCAAGGCATCTGATCGAGCTGGGGCACCGCCGCATCGCATGCATCACCGGGCCGCGCTGGCTCATGAGCTCGCAGGAGCGCGAGTCCGGCTACCGCTGGGCCATGGAGGAAGCCGGGATTCCCGTGACCGGCGACATGGTCATGGAGGGCGACTATCTCTCCGCCGGAGGATACACGCTGGCGGACAGCGTGATCGCCGGAGGGTTTACCGCCGTATTCTGTGAAAACGATATGACTGCCATCGGGCTTTACCGGCGGTTTCGCGAGCGGGGCATTACCGTCGGGCAGGATATCTCCGTCGTGGGCTTTGATGACATCAGCTTCTGCGAAATGCTGGACACGCCGCTCACAACCGCCAGTCCGGCTACGACATCGGGTATGAGGCTTGCAGCCGCGCCATGCAGGAGATCGCCAACCCGGAGCTGCCGCACCAGTCCATATACTTTGAGCCCCGGCTTATCAAAAGAGAAAGCGCACGAGCGTGCAGGAAAGGAAGCACATTATGAAAAAAGCTCTCGTGATCGGTTCGATCAACATAGATAAGGTCTATGAGCTCGAGCACATCGTCCGTCCGGGCGAAACGGTCTCCAGCCGGAAGTACCGCACCGCCTGGGGCGGGAAGGGTCTCAACCAGGCGATCGCGCTCAGCCGCGGCGGCGCGGAAACGGCGCTTGCCGGGTGCGTCGGCGCGGCGGAGCTTGATGCGCTCACCGCGGTGTGCGCGGAGGCCGGGGTAGACGCTGCGCGCATCCGCGCGCGTTCCGTCACCACGGGCCACGCCATCATCCAGGTCGACGCCAACGGGCAAAACTGCATTATCGTTGAGCCGGGCGCGAACGGAACGGTGGATCCGGACGATATCGCAGCCTTTCTCGAGGGTTACGGCACGGGCGATATTCTCCTGACGCAGAACGAGATCTCCCATATGCCGGAGGTGCTGCGCGCCGCGCATGAAAAGGGTCTGACCGTTGTTCTCAACCCCTCGCCGTTTTCCGCGGAGATCCTCTCGTGGCCGCTCGAATGTGTGGATATTTTCCTTGTGAACGAGATCGAAGGCGAAGCCCTCTCCGGCGAGAGCGCGCCGGAAAAGATCCTTGATACGCTGCGCCGCCGGTTTCCGCGCGCCGCGATCGTCCTGACGCTCGGGCACGACGGGGCGATGTACGCAGACAAAACGGAGTGTTTTTCCGTCCCCGCCCGCCGGGTGACCGCCGTGGACACGACCGCCGCAGGCGACACGTTCACCGGGTACTTCCTCGCTATGCTGCTGCGCGGCGGAACGCCGAAGGACGCCATGGAGATCGCAGCGAAGGCAGCGGCGATCGCCGTAACACGTCCCGGCGCCGTTCCGTCCATCCCGTGGCTGGAAGAGACGCTCAGGCAATGAGCCGGCAAAGCCACAAGCAAGATCCCCCGGATGCAGTACTTCCGTTTTCTGCATCCGGGGGATCTTCTATTTTTCCGTTTTTTCGAGCTTGCTCGCTATCAGATCATTCCTTATACCGCAGCGCGCGGATGGCATTGAGCACGGCGAGGATCATGACGCCGACGTCGGCGAAGATCGCCGCCCACATGTTCGCGATGCCGACCGCGACGAGCGCGAGACAGCCGAACTTGATGATGAGCGAGAACACAATGTTCTGCTTGACGATGCCGATGCACTTGCGCGAGATGCGGATGGCCTTGACGATCTGCTTGGGGTCGTCGTCCATGAGGACAACGTCCGCGGCCTCGATGGCAGCGTCGCTGCCCATGGCGCCCATCGCAATGCCGATATCGGCACGGGTGAGCACAGGCGCGTCGTTGATGCCGTCGCCGACGAAAGCGAGCTGCTCGTGCGGCCCTTTCGCCGCGAGGAGCTTTTCCACCTCGTCGACCTTGTCGCCGGGGAGAAGCTCGCTGCGCACCTCGTCCACGCCGAGTTCGGAAGCGACCTGCTCGGCCACGCGCTTCGTATCGCCCGTGAGCATGACGGTCTTTTTCACGCCGCATTTTTTGAGCGCGGCAATGGCTTCCTTCGCATGGGGCTTCGGGACATCGGAGATGACGATGTGACCGGCGTACTGCCCGTCGATCGCCATATGGATGATCGTGCCGACGCTGTGGCACTCGATGGCTTCGATGCCGAGCTTTTTCATGAGCTTGGCGTTGCCCGCGGCGACGGCGTGGCCGTCCACCGTGGCGGTGATGCCGTGGCCGCTGATCTCCTCGATATCGGAAACACGGCTGCGGTCGATCTCCTTGCCGTAGGCCTTCTGGAGGCTCTTGCTGATCGGGTGCGACGAGGCGCACTCGGCAAGCGCGGCATATTCGAGCAGCTTCTCTTCCTCGAGCGTGCTGTGGTGCACGGCGGTCACTTCAAACACACCCTGCGTGAGCGTGCCGGTCTTATCGAACACGAGATACTTCGCGTCCGAGAGCGCTTCGAGATAGTTCGAGCCCTTGATGAGGATGCCCTCGTGGCTCGCGCCGCCGATGCCCGCAAAGAAGCTCAGCGGGATGCTGATAACAAGCGCGCACGGGCAGCTCACAACGAGGAACGTGAGAGCGCGGTAGATCCAGTCCGTCCAGTTGGCAGCGGCACCGCAGGCCATGCGAATGAGCGGCACCACAATGCCGAGCACGAGCGCCGCGCCGCACACCGACGGCGTATACACCTTCGCGAAGCGGGAAATAAACGCCTCGGAGCGGGACTTGCGCGAGCTGGCGTTCTCCACAAGATCGAGGATCTTGGAAACAGTGGATTCGCCGAACTCCTTCGTCGTGCGGATCTTCAGCACGCCGTTCAGATTGATGCAGCCGCTGATGATCTCGTCGCCGGTCTTCACATCGCGCGGCATGCTCTCACCGGTGAGAGCGCTTGTGTTGAGGCTCGCCTCGCCCTCGATGATGATACCGTCGAGCGGCACCTTTTCGCCGGGCTGCACAACGATCACGCTGCCGACGGCGACCTCATCGGGGTCGACCTGCTCGAGCTTGCCGTCCGTTTCGATG